>CAIWGR010000658.1 GCA_903912275.1 uncultured delta proteobacterium | reverse complement strand
GACGCACGGTCATTCCCACGGGCGCAAAGCCGGTGAGCAGCAAGCCAGCGGCCAGCAAGCCGTCGGGCGGCAAGAAGGGATGAGCCTCGCCCGCGCCACGGCCTGCGCTGCGGTTTCGCTGCTCGCTCTGGCGGCCTGCGATGACGCGCTTGGTCCGCGGGGCAGGCCCTGCACCGAGGCGCTCATCCCGAACGCCTTCGGCTGGCGATGGGAGCGGACCAACCACCGCGTCTCACAGCTCGGTTTCTCTACGGTCGCAGCGGTCGACGCACCCTGCGCAGCTACCGCGCTGCGCGCCACCTTCGTTGGGGGCGACTTCACCACGGGCGCCTTCGGCGAAGACCTGCCACGGGTCACCTGGCAGGCGAAGCGCATCGTCGGCGACGGCACCACCTTCGCGGCCGCTACGGTCGAACTCACCGGCCGCATCGAGCCCGGTGCACCCGGCCGGCTCACGCGCAAGGTCTCGCTCCGCGCGCTGGGCCTCGACGGCTTCGACCATGTCACCGCCCTCATCGGCGGCCTCCACTTCACCACCGCGGTGACGCCACCGGCCGGCTACCCCGACGACTACAGCACTGAGCTTGGCTACACCTCGCGCGGCCTCCGGCTCGAGGTGACGGCCGCCCGCACGAGCAACGAAGCGGCCACCATCACGGCGGAGGCCTGGCTCGAGCCCGGCACCAGCCCCGACCGCGACGAACTCAACCGGGCCGTCGCCTTCGCGGCCCAGGAGGCCACCGTGCAGGTCCTCCTCATCGGTACCCAGGCGCCACCCGACGAGGGCAGCGTGGACTACACGGTCAGCTACCCCAAACAGGCCATGCTGATCGACACCACGCAGCTCGCCCACGCCTCCGCCGAACAGCAGCGAACAGGGCTGCCCGCCGGCGGCCCGGGCGTGGTCGGCTTCTCCTCCCTCCGCTGGGAGCTCGCGCCCAGCCTTGCCTGCGACGGCGCCAACCGGTGCGACCTCGGCGAGAGCTGCACAAGCGGCAACTGCTCCGAGCTGCAGGGCCCGCAGGGCTACTACCTGCGCGAACTCTCCGTCTCGGCAGCACCCGACGGCTCCGGCCAGTGGGCCATCGACGGCTACGCCACCAACGAGGCGCTCTTCGCCCCCTACGACGCGATGGTGAACCACTTCACGGGCGCCATCCGCCACTTCCGCGGCCTCACGGGCGAGCCGGTCTCGGTGCAGGAGACAACCGCGACGGGCACCACCGACCTGCCGCTGCCCTGATGCTCTCCCGCTTCTTCAACGCCGACGACCTGGCCTCGCTGCCGGTGCTGCTCCGCGAGGTGGGGCTGCTCGACGCCCTCCGCGTTGGCGCCCGGGTGAAGGCCGCCGTCAACCGCGGAGAACCCTACGTCGGCTGGCCCGAGCCCGCCGATGCCAAGGAGCGCGACAGCCGCGCCCAAATCGGCGCAGCCATCCTGCTCTACCGCGACCTCACCCGTCTGCGCGGCGCAGACGAGGCGCTCCGCATCACCCGCGAGGTGGTCATCGAGGCGGCCTGCGCCCAGCTCCGCCGCCAGATCGGGCCGCTCCGCCGCGAGATGCTCGCCCAGCTCTCCGAAGACGAGCGCACCCGGTTCGCCCAGGAGCGTGGCGACAAGTTCGTCAACGCCGACATGGTCTGGGGCGACATCAGCGCCACGGCCCTCTCCTTCACGGTCACCCGCTGCCGCTTCCCCGCCATCTGCGCCACGGCCGGCGTCCCCGAACTCTCCCCCGTCTTCTGCGCAGGCGACGCCAAGTTCTTCGGCACCATCGAACCCGAGGTCGAACTCCTGCGCGGCACAACGATTGCCGAGGGGGCGAGAGAGTGCGGGTTTGAGATACGGTTCAAGCAGGGGTGAGGGGCGATCCAAGGCCCACGCGGAAGATGCCATGAAAACGCTCGCCTTGCGTGAGCTACCTCGGCTACCGCAACCGGAG
>CAIWGR010000657.1 GCA_903912275.1 uncultured delta proteobacterium | reverse complement strand
CGGCAATCTTGGCCTTGATGGCGTCGGGCGGGAGCGCGCCGCTCTGGAAGACGCCGTTGACGAACCAGCTCGGGGTGCCCTGCACGCCGAACTTCTGGCCCTCAGCAGCCTGGTCCTTGACGGCCTGCGCGTAGGTGCCCTGGTCGAGCGCAGTCTTGAACTTGGCCATGTTGAGGCCGATTTCCTGCGCGTAGCCCTCGAGGTCGGGGCGGGTCAGCTTCTGCTGGTTGGCGAACATCTTGTCGTGCATCTCCCAGAACTTGCCCTGGGCGTGGGCGGCCTGAGCCGCCTGCGCGGCGATGTCGGCATTGTTGTGGAAGGGAAGGGGGAACATCTTCACAACGACGCGGACATCGGGGTTGCCCTTGACGGCCTCCTCGAGGTTGGTCGCGAAGCGCGAGCAGAAGGGGCACTGGAAGTCGGTGTACTCGACGATGGTGACCTTGGCGTTCGCGGGGCCCTTCGAGGGCTCGGTGGTGACGGGGATCTTGACGGGTGCCTTGGGTGCCTCGGGCTGGCCGGGGGTCGGGGCCGAACCAGCAAGCATCTTCGCCTCGCCCTTGTTGGCGCTGGCCTGAAGGGCGTCGTAGACGCCGGCGGCGGGGGTGCCGGAGGCAATCTTGGCCTTGGCGCGAGCAAGCTCCCGGTCGATGATCTCGATGAACTTGGGGGCGGGCTGGGCGCCGCGGAGGCGGAAGCCGTTGACGAAGAAGTGGGGGGTGCCACGGGCCGCGAGGCGGGTCGCGAGGGCCTGGTCCTCCTTGATGGAGGCGGCGGCGGTGGGGGCGTTCATGTCGGCCTCGAACTTGGCCATGTTGAGGCCGAGCTCCTTGGCGTACTTCTTTAGATCCTCGAGACCGAGGGCCTGCTGGTTGGCGAACATCTTCTCGTGCATGTCCCAGAACTTGCCCTGGGCGTGCGCGGCGAGACCGGCGCGTGCTGCGGGCTCAGCCTTGTCGTGGAAGGGAAGGGGGTTGTTCTTCCAGACGAAGCGGACGTCGTTGCCATACTTGGTGGCGAGCTCCTTGACGGTGCCCTCGACGCGGCTGCAGAACGGGCACTGGAAGTCCGAGAAGATGACGACGGTGACGGGCGCCGAAGCGTTGCCCTTGACCGGCGAGTTGCCAACCGGGACGAAGAGTTCGTCGGCCGGATCCGGGCCGGCCGGCGCGGCGGGCTTGGCATCAGCAGCCTCGGCCTTGAAGTTGGCCTTGACGCGCTCGCCGAAGGCGTCGCCTAGCGACTTGCCGCCCTTGGTGAGGGTCTCCATCTCCTTGAGCTCGGTGTCGATGACGGCCTTGAAGGCCTCAAAGGGCTGAGCGCCCGAGACGGCCTTGCCGTTGATCAGGAAGTGGGGGGTGCCACGCACGCCCGCCTTGCCGGCGTCGGCAAGGTCCTTGGCGACGGCAGCCTTGTAGGTGTTCTTGTCGAGTGCGTCCTTGAACTTGACGAGGTCAAGACCGATCTCCGTCGCGTACTTGTCGAGGTCGGTGCGGGCGAGCGCCTTCTGGTTGCCGAACAGCTTGTCGTGCATCTCCCAGAACTTGCCCTGGGCGTGGGCAGCCATCGCGGCCTCGGCGGCGAGCTCCGCATCCTTGTGGAAGGGGAGCGGGTTCTGCTTGAAAATGATGCGAATCTTGCCCGCGTATTCGGGGGTGTCGAGGACCTGCTTCACGGTCGGGATGACACGGCCACAGAAGGGGCACTCGAAGTCCGAGTACTCGATGATGGTGACGAGGGCATTCTCCGCACCCTTGAGCGGCGCGCCCTTGAGGGCAAACTGGTCGGCCGCGTCAAACGCCGGTCCGGCCTCAACGGCGCCCGAGCCAGAGCCTTCGCCGGCGCTCGGCGACTTGCGGCAGGCGGTGCCCGCCAGGCCAGCGCTGAGCAGCGCCGCGCCGAGCATCATCTTCAAACCAAACTGCTTCATCATGATCGAACGCTCCTCAAAAATCCGTGCGGGATAGTGTGTTAGCCTGCATCGTGGGGGGATGGTGCACGGAACCCAACGACTCCGGCCGTTATTCCAGAGGCCGCAGCCCTAGCCGTCCTCCGGCGCTTCCGCAACATCCTCGGTTCACTGCGGGGCCCAGCGGTTGACGGAGAAGGTGCGAATCGGTAGGCACCGCGCTCCCGTCGCCGGAGTGGCGGAATGGCAGACGCGGCGGACTCAAAATCCGTTGTCCTTACAGACGTGTGGGTTCGACCCCCACCTCCGGTACTTTTTTCCATGTCCAACAGTCAGCTCAATCTCGTCTGGATGGATTTGGAAATGACAGGGCTTCAGCCCGACCAGGACCGCATCCTCGAGATTGCGGTTCTGGTCACGGACGCTGACCTCAACATCATCGCCGAAGGTCCCGAATTGGTGATTCACCAATCCGAGGAGCAGCTCGCGCTGATGGACGAGTGGAACCGAAAGACGCATGGCAATTCGGGGCTCACGGACCGGGTGCGCGCGTCAACCGTCACCGAGGCAGAGGCGCAGGACCAGATCATGGCCTTCCTCCGCAAGCATGTTGGCAAGCGGATGGCGCCGCTGGCAGGCAATTCGATCCATCAGGACCGGCGCTTCATCGCCAAGTACATGACCGAGGTGGACGCCTATCTCCACTATCGGCTCGTGGACGTCTCAACCCTCAAGGAGTTGGCACGCCGCTGGTTCCCGGAGAGCTACGCCGCTGTGCCCAAGAAGACAGAGCGCCACCGGGCGTTGGAGGACATCCGCGGCTCCGTGGAAGAGCTGAAGTTCTACCAGCAGGTGCTGTTTGCCGAGCGTGGTGACCGCGAGGCCCGCATCAAGGCGCTCCTGACGCCGCCGGTCTCGGAGCCTAGCTAGACCTCGCCTTCGACGGCGGTCTGCGTGGGGAGTAGCCCCGCCTTCGCGAAGAGGGCAAACGAGGCCTCGTTGCCGGGGATAACGTGGGCGCGAAGTCGCTTGATGCCCTGCGCCTTGAGCGCGGCGATGGCTGCGGTGAGCAGGCTGCTGCCCACACCAGCGCCTCTTCCGTCGGCGGTGACGAAGATGTTGTGGATGTAGCCGAGCGCGGCGCGCGGATGCCGGTCCGGGACCAGGCGCCGGAAGAGGCGAACGGCGCGTGGCGCCGGCGGGAGCAGCAGTGCGGCCTCGACGAAGCCCACGGGTGCGCCGGCAGACGAGGCAACGAGGTAGTGTACATCGGCGCGTTGGAGCCGGCGTGCGATGTAGCGGCGGCTCTCATCGGCGGGCGTGGGTCGTCCCGTCCAGCCTCTGGAGACCTGGTCCTGCACGAGCTGCTCGTAGAGCGCAGCAACGAGGTCGAGGTCGGTGCCAGTCGCCCGCCGGATGGTGATCGCCGGCTCAGGGAGCATTCGTCATCTCGAAGCGGAGCGTTGCGCCGCGGAGCTGCGCGTAGGTGATGGTCGGCTCGGTGTAGGGCGCGCCGTTGAGGGTGGTGGCAGCGACGAAGCCGCGGGTGGGCGAGGCCCCGGGTGCCTCGATGCGGAGCCCTTCGCCGCCGACGAGCGGGAGCGTCGCAAGCGGGACGATGGGGTTGCCCAAGATGAAGGTGTCGGTTCCGGCGATGGGGAAGAGGCCGACGGCGGCGAAGAGGTACCAGGCGGAGAGGGTGCCGCCGTCATCGTTGCCGGGCAGACCATCCGGGCCGTTGCCGTAGAGTCGGGTCTGGATCTGGCGGAGCCAATGGTAGCGACGGCTCGGGTCGGCGGAGGCGTAGAAGAGCCAGGCGGTGTGCAGGTCGGGCTCGTTGCCGTGCCAGTAGTAGCTGTCGGGCAGGACGTTGTTGGGTCGGGCGGCGCGGCCTAGCGCAGAGCGGGAGAAGAACTCCTCGAGCGCGGCGCCAAAGGGTGCCGGCCCGCCGAAGAGCCCGACCATGCCCGGCACATCGTGCGGCGCGTAGAAGCGGTAGTGCCAGATGGTACCCTCGGTGTATGGCCCGCCACCCATGAAGAAGGATTCGCGCCGCGCCACCCGGTCGAAGGTGCCGTCGGCCCGCTTCGGCTGGTAGAAGCCGGTCTCGGCGTCGAAGAGGTTCTTGTGGAAGCCTGCGCGGGTGGCGAACCGCTCGGCTTCATCGACGCGGCCGAGCGCTTGGGCGAGGCGGAAGAGGGCGTTGTCGGCGTAGGCGAACTCCTGGGTCTGCGAGACCGACTCGTTGCCGAGATCGCTGGGGATGTAGCCGTAGCTGAGGTAGTCGGCGATGTTGTCGCGGAGCTGCTGCGAACCGCCGACCGGGACATCGGCCGTGATGTTCAAGAGGTCGAGTGCGTGGTTGTAGTCGATGCCGTCGAGCCCCTTCTGCATGCTCTCGGAGAAGAGAAAATCTGCGCTGGTTCCGACCATGCTCCCGGTATCG
Source organism: uncultured delta proteobacterium (assembly GCA_903912275.1). GTDB lineage: Bacteria > Myxococcota_A > Bradymonadia > REDH01 > REDH01 > CAIWGR01. Next base: position 3,061 of record CAIWGR010000657.1, on the reverse strand, counting down.
CCGAGCACGGAGGGCCAGCGCGGAATGTAGCCGCCCTGCTCGCCCATGGTGAGGAGCGATGCGAGTGCGGAGCGCTGCAGCTCCGGGTCGACCATGAGGTACCATGGGTGGAGGGTGCGGAAGGTGTCCCAGAGCGAGAGATCTGAGTAGTAGCCCTGCGCGCTGCCCTGGTGGGGGAGCTCGTCGACGCCGGTGTAGCGGTGGTCGGCGTCGTCGTAGCGGGTGGGCATGCGATAGGTATTGTAGACGGCGGTGTAGAAGGTCTGTGCCGTCGCCTCGTCTTCGGTTCCCATCTGCACGAGCGCCAGCTTGCTGCCCCAGGCGGCGCGGGCCGCGGCCTTGGCCTCGTCGAAGCTCAGGTCGGCCGCCTCTGCGGCGAAGTTGCCCGTGGCTCCCGCGGCATCGACGAAGGAGAGGGCAACACGGACGGTGACGGGGGCGGTGCCAGCCGCGAAGGCCAAAACGACGCCCGACTGGAGCCCCGAAGCGGAGCTGCCTTCACGGTAGCCGGCCTCGTCCCAGACAGAGGCTGCTGCGACGGGTTGGTCCACGGTGCCGGTGAAGTAGAGATGGACGCCTCCTGCGCGGCCGGCGAAGCCACCCGTGAAATGGACCATGCCGCTGAAGGCGCCCGTCGCGGGGTCGACCGTGACATTGCTCGTCTCGACGGGGGCATCTTCGACATGGGAGGCTGCGTCGAAGAGGAGCGAGAAGGGCTGACCGTCCAACGAGGAGACCCGGGTGAATCCGGATCGCAATGTGACGGTGTTCTCCACGCGCACGGCAGGGTCGGTGAGGTTGACGGCGTAGTAGCCCGGCGAGGCGCTCTCGCTGGCCTTGTCGAAGGTCGCCCAGCGCGCCGCGGGCAACTTGTCGTTGAGCGAGGCGACGGGGAGGATGCGGAGGTTGCAGAAGTCGGTCGCGCCCGTGCCGACGAAGCGGGTGTGGCTGAAGCCGCGGATGTGCGGGTCTGTGACGTTGTAGCCCGAGAAGTGGGACTGAGCAGGGTGGTAGGGCCCGTTGGTGGTGTCGGGTCCGAGCTTGACCATGCCGTTCGGGAGCTGCGCAGCGGGCGTGAGGCCTGCGTAGCCGAAGCCGGTGCCGCCGGAGCCGACGAAGGAGCGCACAGCGTCGAGCGCCTGCTCCGTCGTGAAGGTCTCAGGCGGGAAGGGCGGCAGCGGCGTCTCGGAGCCCTCGTCGACGGTGTCTGCAGCGGAGCCGTCTGTGATGTCTGCAGCGGAGCCTTCGTCAAGTGCGTCGGTGGTGGTGTCGGCGGCGGAGCCGTCCGTATCGGCGGGCGCAGCGGAGCCGCTGTCGCCGCAGGCTGAGACGAGGAGCATCGAGAGGAGGGCGGCTGTGCGATAGACCGGGTTCATGAGGAGGCTCCGTGAGGTTGCGTGGGTTATGCACGGCTCGTGGACGGGAGACAAGGTTCGGGCAGATGGGAGCGGAGCCTGTGTTCGGTTGTTGCGGTGGGTGGCCCCGCCCCCTAGAGACGCAGCATCGATTGCCGTCCAGACGAGGCTCCATGTCGCTGCTCGCTCAAACCGTTGCCGCCGCAACAGAACCCGATTCGCTCCTTCACAAGCTCATCAAGCTGCTCAAGGACCCGAGCTGGATCGTCGAGACCTACGGCTACTGGGCGCTGGGCATCATCATCTTCTTGGAGACGGGCGCGCTCATCGCGCTGCTGCCCGGCGACTCGCTGCTGGTGGTTGCCGGCATCTTTGCCGCAAAGGGGACGCTCAACATCGCCTACATCATCGGGCTGCTGGTGCCGCTGGCGATTCTGGGCGACGCCTGCTCCTACTTCATCGGCCGAAAGTTCGGCGATGCCTTCTTCAAGAACCCCAACTCGAAGCTCTTCAACCCCAAGCACATCGAGCGGGCGCGCGCCTTCTACGACACGCATGGCGGCAAGGCGATCGTGATGGCCCGGTTCGTTCCGATCATGCGGACGCTGGTGCCCGTCGTCGCCGGATTTGCAGGCATGCGCTACCGCGACTTCGCCGTCTTTAACATCATCGGTGGCGCGGCCTGGATCATCTCCATGTCGCTGCTCGGCTACTTCCTTGGCGCTGCCTTCCCCTGGGTTCCGAAGCACATCGACAAGATCGTGATTGTCATCGTGCTGCTCTCGGTCCTGCCGATTGTGCTTGAGTACCTGAAGGCGCGGCGGTCGAAGGACGCAGCCGGCGCATGAAGGCTCTCTGGCGCGCAGTGCGCACGCTCAAGCGGGGCTCGCGATGCTGAAGGGACTGCTCCAGCGGAAGCTCCTCTTTGTGACCGGCAAGGGCGGCGTCGGAAAGACGACGATGGTTGCTGCGCTGGGGCTGCTTGCGGCCCGTCAGGGCAAGCGGGTGCTGCTCTGCGAACTCGATACCGACCCTTCGCTGCGTCGCATCTTCAGCGTGCCGGCCATTGGCTTCGAGACGGCGCGGCTGGCGGAGAACCTCTACGCCTGCAACCTCGTGGCAGCCGACTGTATGCGGGCCTTCGTGGGCCGCGTGGTGCCGTCGCGCCGCGTCGCCGATGCGATTGTGGGCAACCGGATTGTGGGCATCTTCTTTGAGTCTGCGCCGAGCGTCATGGAGGCGGTGATTCTGGATCAGATCGCCGAGCGGGTGACGGAAGAGAAGCCCGGTTACGACCTCGTCATCATCGACCTGCCCGCGAGCGGTCATGCCATCAAGTTGCTGCGGGTGGCGCGGTCGATGGCGGAGATGGTCTCCATCGGCGAGCTTGCGAAGCGGCTGCGCGAGGTGGATGCACTCTTCACCGATCCCGCGCGCGCTGGTCTGGTGCTCGTCACGCTGCCGGAGGAGATGCCGGTAAACGAGACGCTGGAGCTGGCGGCCAATCTGAAGTCGGCGGTCAAGACGTCGATTGTCGGCGTGGTCTGCAACGGGCTACGCCACCTCGAGGTGGAGGCCGCAGACACCGAGGCAGCCTCCGCCGCGCTGGGCGACGCCTCTGCTGCAGGAGCGCCCGAGCTGCTCGAGGCGCTCGAACTTGCACGCTACTGGACGGAGCAGGAGCGGGAGCAGCTTGCGCGGCTCCG
>CAIWGR010000656.1 GCA_903912275.1 uncultured delta proteobacterium | reverse complement strand
GCGGCGGTGGACCTCGCGCATCAGGACAACAGCATCAAGCAGGCGGTTCTGGCGGACAAAGAGCGCTACCTGATCCCCGACCCGCAGCTGGCGGCCACCCTCCGCTCGCTCCGCAACCGGGGGCGCCGGAAGCTCTTCCTGGTGACGAATTCGAACTTTGCCTACACCGACGGCCTGATGAGCTGGCTGGTGGGCGCCGAGCAGGACTGGACCTCCTTCTTCGACCTGGTGGTGGCGGCGGCCTCCAAGCCCCGCTTCTTCCGTGAGTCGCTCCCCGCACAGCGCCTCAACCGTGCGGGTGAAATCATCGAGCCGGTCGCGACGCGCTTCGAGCACAAGGGGCTCTACGAGGGCGGCAACGTGGAGATGATTGAGCAGTTCTTCGGCGATACGATGCTCGAGACACTCTACATGGGCGACCATATTTACGGGGACATCCTGGTCAGCAAGCGGGCGCGCGGCTGGCGGACGGTGATGATTGTGCCGGAGCTCGACGAAGAGCTGGACCGCAACTCGCAGGCACCGTCACGGTATGCAGATTGGGATCGGCTCGACCGTGAGCTCGACCTTCTCAACGACGAGATTGCCTTTGTGACCGATGCCCGCGAGTCGCTCGATGAGTCGCTGGAGCAGGAGGGTGAGCGTGCTGTCGCTGAGCCGCTACGGCAGCAGGTGCACGCGCTCCACGACGAACTGCTCGACCAGTCGCAGCGGCTCAAGGAGGCGCGGCGCCGTCTGATCCAGCGCATCCATGTGCTGCAGTCCAAGGTGGACCAGAAGTTTCACCCGCACTGGGGGTCGGTCTTCGTCGAGGGCAACGACCGCACGCTCTTCGGCGACTCCATCGAGGAGCATGCCGACCTCTACACCAGCCGCGTGTCGAACTTCCTTGAGTATTCGACCGAGCACTACTTCAGGGCGGCACGGGTCGCCCCACCCCACACCAACGATGCCAAGCCGAACCGGCCGAACCCGCAGGACTGAACATGCATAAAGACACACTCGCCATCCACGCCGGCCACGAGCCCGATCCCACCACCGGCGCCATCATGACGCCCATCTTTCAGACCTCGACCTATGTGCAGTCGAGCCCCGGCGTCCACAAGGGCTACGAGTACTCGCGCACCCAGAACCCGACGCGCCACGCGCTTGAGGCCTGCATCGCCGCGGTCGAGAACGGCAAGCATGGCATCGCCTTTGCCTCGGGCTGCGCGACCACCGACGCCGTCCTCCACCTGCTGAGCGCCGGCGACCATGTGGTGGCCTGCGACGACCTCTACGGTGGCACCTACCGGCTCTTCACCAAGGTGCTCGCCCGCTTCGGCGTGGAGTTCACCTTCGCTGACCTCTCCGACCCCGCCTCGCTTCGCCAGCACCTGCGGCCGAACACGAAGATGCTCTGGCTCGAGACGCCGACCAACCCCATGCTCAAGCTGGTCGACATCGCGGCGCTCTCGGAGATTGCCCACGCGGCCGGCGCGCTCGTGGTGGTGGACAACACCTTCATGTCGCCCATCTTCCAGACGCCGCTCGACCACGGCGCCGACATCGTCGTCCACTCCACGACGAAGTTCATCAACGGCCACTCCGACGTGGTCGGCGGCATTGCCGTAACGCGCGACGACGGCCTCGCGCAGCAGCTCCATTTTTTGCAGAACTCCATCGGCGCCATCCCCGGCCCCATGGACTGCTTCCTCGTGCTCCGCGGCATCAAGACGCTCGGCGTGCGCATGCGGCAGCACGCCGCAAACGCCGAGAAGGTGGTGGCGCTGCTGGAGGCCCATCCCGCGGTGGAGAAGGTCACCTGGCCCTTCTCGCCCAGCCACCCGCAGTACGAACTGGCGAAGCGTCAGATGACGGGCGGCGGCGGCATGATCACCTGCGTGATGCGGGGCGGTCTCAAGGCGGCCACCACCCTGCTCGAGCAGACCCGGCTCTTCGCGCTTGCCGAGTCGCTCGGTGGCGTTGAGTCGCTCATCGAGCACCCGGCCGTGATGACGCATGCCTCCATCCCTGCCGACATCCGAGCGCAGCTTGGCATCAGCGACGGCCTCATCCGGCTCTCCGTGGGCATCGAGGATGCCGACGACCTGCTCGCCGACCTGACCCGTGCCCTCGACCTCGCGGCCGCGAGCGTGGCGTGAGGCTCGGCGCACACGAGAGTGCTGCGGGCGCGCTCGCGACAGCCTTCGAACTGGCGAAAGAGGATGGCGCGGAGTCGCTCCAGATCTTCACCCGCAGCTCGCGCCAGTGGGCCGCCAAGCCCCTCGCGCAGGCCGACATCGACGGCTGGAAGGCCGCCTGGTCCGCCTCTGACATCGGCCCGAACGATGTGATGATTCACACCAGCTACCTCATCAACCTCTGCGCGCCGGACGAAGAAAACCGGGTGAAGAGCATCGCCGCCTTCACCGACGAAATCGTCCGCAGCGAACAGCTCGGCATCCGCTGGCTCAACACCCACCCCGGCGCGGTCAAGGAGCAGAGCGAGAGCTGGGGTTGCGTCGAGGTCGCAGCGACCGTGGACCGCTGCCTCGAGGCTTCGGGCGCGGTCAACACCATGGTCGTCATCGAGAATACCGCCGGCCAGGGCTCCAACATCGGTTACCGGTTTGAGCACCTGCGCGACATCATCGGCGCGTCGCGGTACCCCGACCGCATCGCCGTCTGCATCGACACCTGCCACGCCTTCGCCGGTGGCTACGACCTCGGCTCCGCCGAGGCCTGCGAAGAGATGCTCCAGCAGCTCAAGCAGACGGTTGGCTGGGAGAAGGTCGCCGCCTTCCACCTCAACGGCTCGATGGGCGGGTTGGGCAACCGCAAAGACCGGCACGACCAGATTGGCGTTGGCGGCATCTCTGCGGAGGCCTTCGCCCACCTCGTCAATCACCCCGCTTTTGCAAACACGCCGGCCATGCTGGAGACGCCGCCGCTGGAGTCGGGCGAGCGGAGCTTCCGCACCAACCTCGACCGCCTCAAAGCGATGCGGCGCCCTTCGTAGTCGGCCTTCGGAACCACCAGATACCCAGCGCGATAAGCGAGAGCGAAATGGTCTGGCTGGTGGTGAGGAAGGAGGGGAGATCGTTGCGGATCGAGAGCGCCTCGCGGAGACCGGGGCTGTCGATGCGGACGAGGTAACCGCGGATGGTGTCGCCGCGGAAGATCTCGGTGACGATGCGGGCCACGCCGTAGAGGATGGCCCAGAGCGCGAAGCGTCGACCGCCGGCGAGGTTGCGACCGAAGGGGGTGGCGACGAGGAAGAGGCAGATGAGCAGTTCTGCGCCGCCATCGTAGAGCTGCGAAGGGTGGACGGAGAAGCTGTGACCGAGCGTGGCGAGCTGCTCGCGGCCGGCCTCGGAGGCGTGGTTGTAGTGGTCGGCGAAGGCGGGGCTTGCGATGGGGTAGGAGATGCCGATGGAGGAGGTGGTCATGGCGCCGTAGCAGCAGCCGGCGGCGATGCAGCCGACGCGGCCGATGGCGTGTCCGATGGCGACGCCGGGTGCGACGGTGTCGCAGGCGGCGGCGAGGGAGTGGCCGCCGCGGCGTGCCCAGATTCCACCTGCGATGAAGGAGCCGATGGAGCCGCCGAGGAAGACGTTGGGGCCGGTCCAGACCTGGAAAATGGCGCGGCAGTCGAGGCTATCCTGCCCCATCGTCGAGCAGGCGGAGAGCGCCGCGGGGAGCGTGGTGAGCCAGCCGAGTGCGCGGGCGCCAACGACGCCGCCGACGAGCATCCAGAGCGCCAGGTCGATGACCTTGGCCGGCGGCGGTGCGCCGAGCGCAGCGCGGCTCTTGGCCTGCCAGAGCGAGAGCAGGACGGCGGTGCCGAAGCCGACGGCGTAGAGAAAGCCGTAGGTTGCGATGGAGAGCCCATCTTCGCCGAGGTAGAGTTCGCCCTGTTGGAGGGTGCCGTAGAGGCGGCGGAGACCGAAGCCGATGAGGCCGAGCGCGAGCGCCCAGCCTAGCGGACTGACCTCACCTGCACGGCTGCTCCGCCATTCGCTCTCTGCCTGCCAGACGCCGATGAGGAGGGCGATGGACCAGAGGATGACCTCAAAGGTAGAGCCAGCGGCGCGGAAGCCGAGCAGGTCAAAGAGGTTGGGCCACACGCTTGCCCTACCCTTCCCGCTCGTCGGCGTTCGGCGCAGCGGCGGCGGTATCCTTGGCAGAATCGGCGCCGCTCGATGCCGGAATCAGCTCCTTTACGAAGAGCGACTGGACGATCATGAGCGTGACGCCGCAGCTGATCCAGATGTCTGCCACGTTGAAAGTGGGCCAGTGGTGGTCGCGGCCGCCCCAGGCGAGGTACCAGTCGATGAAGTCGACGACGTAGCCAAAGCGCATGCGGTCCACGAAGTTGCCGATGGCACCGGCGACGATGAAGGAGAGGGTGACACTGAGCAGCCGCTGGTCGTCGCGGAGCTTGCGGAAGATGCTCAGCACAAAGCCCATCGCGACGATGCTGACGGTGACGAAGAAGGGGATGCGGAAGGCCTCCGACTGCTTGGAGAACATGCCCCAGGCAGCGCCGAAGTTGCGCACGTAGATGTGGCGCCAGAAGCCGGGGATGACCTCGATTTCGCGGTAGCGGAACTGGAGCTTCTCGCCGCTCTTGAGTTCGCTGCTGGCGTTGAGCCGCTGCGGCTCGCGGGTGCCGTCGCCGAGGGCGAAGGTGTTCATGTAGAAGGTGGG
>CAIWGR010000655.1 GCA_903912275.1 uncultured delta proteobacterium | reverse complement strand
CTGCTGCTTACAGGTTGGGTTCGCCGCGGCTCGGCGTGGCGTTGGTCGCGAAGGGGCCAGTGGCGTTCGGCAGGCGGGCCCAGCTCGAGTCAATGGGCGCCTGGGCAGCGAGCCAGTCGGTGGTGTCAATCAGCGTGCTGTCGGGCGCATAGAGGCGGATGCCGTCGCCACCCACGCCGAGGCCCCAAGTGAATCCGGTAGGCTCACCATTGCCGACCGTTACGAAGTCGTTGGGGTAGAGGATGGTCCCCGCCGCGAAGGTCAGCGTGTGCAGGTCGGGCTGGTTGTCGCTGTAGGCGAAGGTGTCGAGGCGGAAGGGGAAGGAGGCGCGGGAGGTGAACTCGATCCAATCGGTCACGCCGAGGGAGGAGCCGGCCTGCGCCTCGTTGATGACCATCAGCCCGGTGTAGCCCTCGAGCACGCAGAGGCTGTCGCAGCCGTCGCCATCGAGGGTGTTGCTGTCGTCGCACTCCTCGCCGGAGTTCATGGCGCCGTTGCCGCAGTCGGTGACCACGAACTCGACGACGCAGACGGCGTTGCAGCCGTCGCCGGCGGTGGTGTTGCCATCGTCGCAGGCCTCGCCCGCGTCGAGCCGACCATCGCCGCAGGCGGGCGGCGGATTGTCGAGGTTCGCGGTGCCGGGCGTCGGGGTGTAGAGCCGCTTGAAGGGGCCGTCGCCGTTGGGGAAGCGGCCGTAGGACTCGCCGAGCGGTGAGTCGCCGTCGATCCAGGAGACGGTGTCGAGGATGACGCCGCCGAGATCGGCGATGACGAGCGTCTCGGTGCCGCCGAGCGCGAAGCCCGGGAAGACCGCATCGAGCGTCTGCTGGTAGTAGCCGCGCGCGGGAATGGTGATGCCGAAGGGGAAGAGCGTACGCTGCGGCGCGAGCTCGTCGTCGCTGAAGTAGAAGTCGTTGAGCGAGAGCGGCTCGTCGTTCGGGTTGTAGACCTCGAACCAGTCCGGGGTAGAGGCCGCGGAGACCTCGTTGATGAGCGGCGGAACGCCTGTGACCGGGCCGGTGCCCGTGTCGGTTGTGCCCGTGTCCGTCGTGCCCGTATCGGTCGTGCCCGTGTCCGTGCCTGTGTCTCCAGCCCCGGTGTCTGCCGTGCCCGTGTCGCTCGTGCCCGTGTCTCCAGCCCCGGTGTCTGCCGTGCCCGTGTCGCTCGTGCCCGTGTCTCCAGCCCCGGTGTCGCCCGCGCCAGTGTCGTCGACCGCTGTGTCAGCCGTTCCTGTATCGGTGCCGGAGGCCTCGCTCGTGTCGTCGGAGCAGGCCGCAAGGAGAACGAGCGGAAGCAAGAGCAGGCTTGTCTGGAGGTGGGCGCGGGTCTTCATCTTCATCCTCGAGTCGAAGGAACAGGTTACCGCCCCCCGATAGCCTACCCCCGCGCCGCGCGCACCTATTCAGCGCACGACCTCGTCATCCGAAAAAATCGACCGGCCCGTCCGCAACAACCGGCCACAGACGACGACAAGTTCTCCGATCCCTTTCTCGGAGCTGCCCATGTCGTCCGCCGAACCCATCCTGCCAGACAACGCCACCGCCTTTGCCGCCTGGCTCCGCCATCGGGGCTGGACCGTCGAGCCGCTCAGCGCCGGCATGACCCTCGATGCCGACCTCCTCGACCGCCTCGCTGAGCCGCTCGAAGACAGCGTCTGGATGAACCCGCTCGACCCGCTCCCGCTCTGGTTCACCGCCACCGACGGCGATCCGCTCCCCCACGCCATCCTCCGCGCACGCCAGCTCGCACGGGTGCTCCCCGGCGCGCTCGTCGTCGGCCGCAGCACCCGCTCCACCGCCGCCGCCATCGCCCTCATCGATGCCGCGGGCGAGCTCCACCAGTGGGCCGGCGATGGCGCCTCCACCCGGCGCAGCGACCGCGAGCTCTGGGACTGCTTTGCCCGCCACAACGAGGCTCTCGCGGTCGCCCTCGATCTCCGCCCCAGGCTGGCCCGGCGCGACCTGTCGCACCGCTTCTTCCGCGAGCTCCGAGAGGCCCTCCGCACCGTCGCAACCGCCTTCACCGGACTGCCCGCAGAGGCCACCGACCACCGCGAAGCCCTCGCGCTCACCCTCTGCTGCCGCCTCATGTTCCTCTACTTCATCCAGCGCAAAGGGTGGCTCGACAACAACCCCCGCTTCCTCGCCGCGCAGCTCCTCCATCCGCACCACCGCGACCTCTTCCGCGCTCGGCTCCAGCCCCTCTTCTTCCGGGCCCTCAACCTCACACCGGACGACCGTTCGCAGCCGCTCCGCTTCCGCCACATCCCCTACCTCAACGGCGGCCTCTTTGCGGCCACCACACTCGAGCAGCGCTACCCTGCGCTCAACCTCCCCGACGAGCCGCTGCGCGACCTCATCCGCAACCTCTTCGAGCGCTACCGCTTCGTCGAATCGGAACAGTCCTCCGACCACGAGGCCATCGATCCCCGCATGCTCGGCCATGTCTTCGAGCGGCTCATGAACGACGAGCAGCGCTCCCGCTCAGGCACCTTCTACACGCCGCCCGCGCTGGTCCGGCACCTGCTCGAACAGACGCTCCGCCTCTGGCTCGCAGACCTCACCTCGGAGCGCGACGCAGCCACCCTGCTGCGCGCGCTCCGAGGCGACCAGGCTCCGCTCCCCAGCGCCCTCGCCGACAGGCTCGCCGCGCCCATCGACACCCTCCGCATCCTCGATCCCGCCTGCGGCTCCGGCGCCTTCCTGCTGGAGGCCGCGGAGCTCATCGCGACCCTCCGGCTCCGCATCGCGGCGGCCCGCAACGAGCCGCTCCGCGCAGACGAGGCACTCCGGCAGACGCTGGCAAAGAACCTCTTCGGCATCGACCTCTCCGCCAGCGCCGTCGCGCTCGCCGAGCTCCGCCTCTGGCTCGCACTCGCGGCCGCCATGCCCGACCTGCAGAGCGGCCCCATCGAGCCACTCCCCAACCTCGGCCACCGGCTCCGCCAGGGCGACGCCCTCTTCAGCCACGCGCGACTCCAGCATCCCGGCGTGGGGCTGCAGGAGCGCGCCGAACTCGCCCTGCTGCGCGCCGCCATGACGACGGCGCACGGGCCTGCAAAACAGCCGCTCGAACAGCGGGCGGCTGCGCTCGAGCAGCAGCTCGCCATCCTGCTCCTGCAGGCGGAGCGACAGGCGCTCGACGAGGCGCGGAGCCGCTCGCTGTCGCAGACCTCGCTGCTCTCCGAGGAGGCAGAGGCCAACGCGCCGTCGGTGCCGCGCGAGCGGGAGCGGCTCGATGCGCTGCTGCGCGCCGCCGAACGGGGCGACTGGGTGCCGGTCTTCGATGCCGCGCTGGCCTTCGCCGAGCAGCACGACGGTGGCGGCTTCGACTGGGTGGTCGGCAACCCGCCCTGGGTTCGACTCAGCGAGCTGCCGGCCGAAGATCGCCGCGCCCTCAAACAGCGCTACCGGCTCCTCCGCACGCAACGCGCAACCGCGCCGCTCACCCTGCTCGGCGAGCAGCGGAGCCAGTCGCTGCAGCTCTCCGGCTTTGGCTCGCAGCCCGACCTCTCGGTGGCCTTCGTGGAGCGCTCGCTCGAGCTCTGCCGGCAGGGCGGCATCGTGGCGCTGCTGCTGCCCGCCAAGCTCCTCCGCAGCCAGTATGGGGCGCCGCTCCGTGCCGCGCTCGCCACCGAACACCTGCCGCTCCGCATCGAAGACCTCTCCGAAGATGGCCAGCGCCACTTTGGCGCCGACACCTTCCCCGCCCTCCTCTTCACCCGACGCGGCGGCGCCACCCTGCAGGCCTCGCTCCCACTCCGGCCGGGCCACCGCATCGAGCTGCAGATCGCGCCCCATCCGCCCAGCCTGCTCCGCCACGCAGACCTCGCCGCAGCGCCGCACGATCCTTGGCCGCTGCTGCCGCCCGAGCTCGCCACCATCGCCGAGGCCATCGCCGGCTGCCGCGCGACCGTGGGCGACCGATTCACGCTACGCATGGGCATCAAGACGGGCGCGAACGACCTCTTCGTCGATCCGCCCGAGACCGTCGCGCCCACCGCACCGCTCCTGCTCGGCCGCGACCTCGCACGGCCCGGCAGCGCGACGCGGCGCCTCCTCTTTGCCTACGACCTGCAGACCGCGCTGCCGCTTCCCGCCATCAACGAGGCGACCTCCGCCTACCTCCACGGCCACCGCGACCGCCTCGCCAAACGCAGCGACCTCGACCCCAGCGGGCCACCCTGGCTCCTCGGCCGCGTGCGCCCCGAGCT
>CAIWGR010000654.1 GCA_903912275.1 uncultured delta proteobacterium | reverse complement strand
CCCATGCCATCGCCGATGAAGAGGATGACATTGCGCGGCCGCTTCACCTCCGCAGTTCGAGCGGGCTGCGGTGCCTCTGCGCGAACAGGCGCGCAGGCCGAAGCCAAGCCGGCAACCAGAACCAGAGCGAACGAGAACCGAAACCATTGCGCTGTCTTCATGCCCTGTCCTGTCTGCTGCGAGCACACCAAGCGTGCCGCGCCATTCCACTCCCCCGCACGCCTTCGCGCAAGCGGTTCTGCCATCTGTCACCAAGACGCCGCGCGCGCCCCTCTTGCCGCGCGACCGATGCGGTGTCAGTTTCGGCGCGAAACCCGCACCAGGCTGCACCATGCTCCGTCTCCACTCCGCACACCTCCTCTTCACGCTCCTCGCCCTCTCCGCCTGCGCCAGCGATGCGAAGCAGACCGAGACTGCAGACACCGGCAGCGGCTCCGCCGACACCACCGCCGATACCACCGCCGATACCACCGCTGATGGCTCCGCAGACGCCACCGCAGACGCCACCGCCGACGGCTCCGCGGAGGGCTCCGCGAACGCACCCGCAGCGCTCGCGCCCGACGCGCCCTGGCCCCGCTTCCGCGCCGACAGCGAGCAGACCGGAGCGGCCTCCTTCACTCCCACCGACGACGGCAGCAACCCCTGGGTCTTCGAGACCGGCAAGGGCATCTTCAGCTCGCCCGTCATCGCCGCAGACGGCACCACCTACATCGGCTCCGCCAGCCGCTCGCTCTACGCCATCGCTCCGGACGGAACCGAGCGCTGGCACTTCGAGACAGGCGAAATCATCGACTCCGCCGCACTCCTCGACGACACCGGCGGCCTCTACTTCGCCTCTGGCGACGGCAACCTCTACGCCCTCGATGCTGCCTCCGGCGCAGAGCGCTGGCGCTTCACCGCCGACGCACCCGGACCGCGCGCCTCCATCATCAACTGGTTCGAAGGCAACGTCACGCTCGGACCCGACGGCACGCTGCTCGCCGGCAACGACAACTTCTTCGTCTACGGCCTCGACCGCACCACCGGCACGCAGCGCTGGCGGGCACCCCTCCCCGACCAGACCTGGTCGGCCGTCGCCTACGACCGCACCACCGGCCGCTACTTCGTCGGCAACAACAACCTCACCGGCCTCACCGGCAACCTCTTCTCCTTCGACCTCACGGGCCGGCAGAAGTGGGTCCACCGCGGCCGCGGCACCGTCGCAGCCAGCCCCGTCGTCCTGCCCCACGGCACCGTCGCTGCGGGCGCCTTCGACGGCTACCTCCGCGCCTTCGACGCCCTCTCAGGACGCGAGCAGTGGTCCTTCGCCACGCGCGACCACATCTACGCCTCGCCCGCCTACTTCGCCGCAGACGACCTCCTCATCCAGCCCTCCGCAGACGGCACCGTCTACGGCATCGACGCCACCACGGGCGCGCAGCGCTGGGCCTTCGACTGGGGCTCGCCCATCCGCTCCTCGCCGGCCGTCGACGCCAGCGGCACCTCCTATGTCGGAACGGGCGACGGCCACCTCCTCGTCATCAACCGCGACGGCACCCTCCGCTGGGCGCTCAAGCTCATCAACGGCGACCGCGACGACCTCAACGCCTCCCCCGCCCTCAGCCCCCGCGGCATCGTGCTCGCCGGCGAGACCGGCCAGGTCTTCTTCGTCCCCGCCGACTACTGCATCCGCCCCGCCGCGGTCCCCATCGAAGGCTGCGTGACAACCGCCGCCGAACCGCTGCCAAGCGACGGCACCGACCTCATCTTCACCGCCCCCTTCGGCAACGAGCTCCGCACAGGACAACCCGAGGTACTCGCCAACCAGCCCATCACGCTAGGCCTCAGCGTGCGCCGCGACGGCGACACCCGCCTCGCCTTCCTCGACCCCACCTCGCTCACGGTCACGGTCACGCCAGAGGCCCCCTTCACCCTCACCGTCTCGCCCGATCGCCGCCACCTCACCCTCATCCCCGACGCCGGCTGGCAGGCCGACGCGAGCGGCCAGCTCACACTGCAGCTCGGTGGAAACTGGCTCGAAGATCCCACCCGCGACGGCCTCCAGTTCTCCGGCGGAACCGTCGCCGGCCAGTGGACCAAGACCCAGCTCCTCACCGTCAGCACACCGCCCGCCGCGGCCTCCGTCATCGTCCCCACCGCGGCCGGCACACCCGCACAGCGCTGGGTGGTCGAACGGCTCGCCGTGCCCCTTCCCACGCTCATGCCGAGCTACAACCAGATTGGGTTCGACTCGCTCTGGTTCACCGTCACCGCGGTCGAGTCGAACGAGGCCGGCCTCATCACCTGGTTCTCGAGCGCCCGCCGCGCTGCCGATGGCACCATCGAGCCCGACCCGGCCTCCGGCGCAGCCTTCCCCATGCTCGCACAAACCAGCGGCGGCCTGCTCACGCTCCAGAACCGCGGCGGCAT
>CAIWGR010000653.1 GCA_903912275.1 uncultured delta proteobacterium | reverse complement strand
GTCGATCGCGCCGCCCTCTTCATCTACCTCAACAAGACCTGCTTCAACGGCCTCTACCGCGAGAACCGTCGCGGCGACTTCAACGTGCCCATCGGCAGCTACACCAACCCCACGCTCTATGAGCGCGAGAACCTCATCGCCGTCGCGCAGCGCCTCGCGGGCGCAAGCATCCGGCAGGCCTCCTTCGACGCCGTCCTCGAGAGCGCGCAGGAGGGCGACTTGGTCTACTTCGACCCGCCCTACTTCCCCGCTAGCAAGACGGCCTCCTTCACCAACTATGCGGCCGGTGGCTTCGAGGGCGACCTGCAGGTCAAGCTGGCGAAGGTCTTTGCCGAGCTGGCGCGGCGCGGCTGCTTCGTCATGCTCTCCAACAGCGACGTGCCGGCGATGCATGAGCTCTACGCCGGTTGGCGCCTGGTCACGGTCAGCGCCGCCCGATGCATCAACTCCTCGGGCGCCAAGCGCGGCCCGGTGGGCGAGCTGCTCGTCAAGAGCTGGTAGTCGCGCTGCCTACGGGCGGTCGCGCGGGACGAGCTTGAGATTCTTCCGCATGTCGTTGGTGCGGATGAGGATCTCGCGCAGGCTGCGGCGCGTATCGCGGAGCCGGTCGCGGGCGGCCTGGAGCTGCATCATGAGCTGCATCTGGGCGGGGCCTTGCTGCTGGTTGGCGGCAAGGTTGCGCTCGAGTGTTGCCACCTGCCCGGCCTGATCGCCCTCGCTCATCGAGAGGTTGGCGAACTGGGTGGCTGCATCGAGGTAGGCGGGGTTGGACTGCAGGGTGGCGAGGGCGCGACGGGTCTCGTCGAGCTGCTTCTTCTGCCGGCTGAGCGTCCGCTTGAGCTCGGCGATGTCGGAGCTCGCGCCGGCGAACTCAGCCTCACCGCCAGCCCGCGCGACGGTGCCGTCGCCCGCCATGGTCTGCAGCACATCGGCGCGGCTGTTGTAGGCCGACTCGAGCGTGATGACCTGCTCCCAGTCCTGGGCTGCGACCGCGGCGGAGATGCCGTCAAACTCCACACCGAAGGCAGCAATCTCGGCCTTCCAGCGCTGCCGCGCCGCAACCCGGGCCTGCTCTTCGGCGACCCGCTTGTAGATCTCATCGGAGGTCGAGACGCAGACCAACGCGGCCTGCGCGAAGCCCGGCAGCGGTGCAACCGTTGTGCGGGCGCCCACATCGATGGCCTCCTTGAAGCGGCCCATCGTGGCCAGGTTGTAGCACTGGATGATGGAGCGGAAGTCTGCCTCCTGCTGGCTCGGCCAGACGGCGCGCGAGCCGAAGGCGCCGCGGAAGACATCGCCCAGGAACTGGTACTTGGCGAAGATGAGGCGGCAGTCGTCTCCGAGCTGCTGGCATGTGCCCCGGAGGCCGTCCATGGCGAGCGTGCCGCGGAAGTCGGGCTGCAGCACGAAGAGGCGTCCGAACTGTTCCTGCGCGGAGCGGAACTGGCCCTGCGCGAAGGCCTGTTCGGCGCGTGCGGCCAGGTCGCTAGGCGACTCATGCGGGTCGGGGAGGATGGAGTCCATGGACTCGGTTCCTGTCTGCACGGTCATCGGGCCGGGCGCAGCGAGGAGCGAGCAGCCACTGAGCGTGAGTGTCAGCAGGAGCAGGAGCAGCGGGGAGAGGCGAAGGTTCTTCATGGCAGCCGTGTCATCCGTGCGTGGAGGGGGGCGTTGTGGTGCTCGAGATGCCGAGCAACAGAAGCACCTCATCGGTCGAGAGGTCGGTAGTGGCGTTCGCCTTCAGGTTGTCTGTGTCGAAGGCTGAGAGCAGGTCGGGGGCGAGACGCTGGATCAGAACCCGCCGTGCCGCAAGCCGCGGTAGGGCCCAGGCCGCGTCCCCCTGGAGCGCTGCGCTGCGGAGGTGGCTCCAGGCTGCGGAGGGCTGGCTGAGGGCGCCGATGCCGGCGGCCTGAAGTTCGGCCTCGACCTCGAGGTCACAGAGCAGCGGCCAGAGCTGCGCTGCAGACTGGGGTTCGGGAAGTTCAACGGAGCAGCCGAGCCGGGTGGCGAGCTGACCGACCAGCGCCGCAAAGGCGGCACCCTCATTGCCGTGCGGCAAGGGCAGGCACCAGGCCTGCGCTGCGCCGGCATCAGCCATTGCTTGGAGTTGCAGGTCGACGCGAATCCCTTCGTCCGTCTGCGCCACAGCCCCCGTGAGGACCCAGTCGGCGGCAGCAGCCTCGGCCTCGCCCCGGACCACGCTCTGCGGCAGCGCCCCTCCGGACCGCACCAACCGCTCGGAGTGGGCGTCACGCCAGAGCGGTGCGACGGTCGCAACGGAGCCTGCAAGCGACCGGCTCAACAGCTGCGGGAGCTGGCGTGCCCAGACACCCAGCGACGCCTCGTCGCCGAGCGCCGCAAAGGGCAGCAGGAGGAGTCTCAGTACAGGAGCAGGCATCCGGTCCGGGCAGGCGTGGTCGAGCGGGAGATTGAAACTGCCACCCGCGCCCCCCCCTGTCAACGCATCCGGTCGCCCGCTGCATGGGAAGGTTGAGGAATCGCACGCTTCGGTCTACCTCCGCGACGGCGTCTCAGCGGTTGGGGCGCGCCTCATGAAGGCTCACTCCATGGCGCTCCTCTGGCGATGCATCCGTGCGCTGCTCTTCCGGCTCGACCCGGAGCAGGCGCACCATCTCTCCATGGCGATTTTTGCTGCGCTCTGTGCGCTACCCGGCGCGACGCCACTGCTGCGCAGACTGCTGCAGGTGCGCGATCCGCGGCTCGCTGTGAACTGCTTCGGGCTCGACTTCGAGACGCCCGTGGGGCTCGCGGCCGGCTTTGACAAAGAGGCGCGGTGGCATCGCTGCTTGGGCGCCCTCGGCTTTGGCTCCATTGAGGTGGGGACCGTGACCGCGCTCGCCCAGCCCGGCAACCCCAAGCCGCGGCTCTTCCGGCTCGCGCCGGACCGAGCCCTGCTCAATCGCTTCGGCTTCAACAATGATGGGGCTGCAGCGGCTGGTCGTCGCCTCGCTCGCCGCGGCGAGGGCTACCAGTTGGGCGTCAACATCGGGCGCAACAAAGAGGTCGCGAACGAGGCGGCGAATGAGAACTATCTCGCGGCGCTCCGCCAGGTCTGGGCCGGCGCCGACTACATCGCCGTCAATGTCAGCTCGCCCAACACGCCGGGACTGCGGGGATTGCAGAACGCCGAAGCGCTCGGCGAGCTGCTCGCCGCAGTCTGCAGAGAGAACCGCGCGCTTGCCCTGGCATCGGGTGGAGCGGAGAAGCCGGTGTTGGTGAAGATTGCCCCCGACCTCGACGACGAGCAGCTCGACGGCATCGCCGACCTCGTCCTGCAGCACCCCGTTGCCGGCATCATCGCGACCAACACCACGCTCGGGCGCGACGGACTCTCAACGCCCGCATCAGAGGTTGCGTCGCTGGGCGCCGGCGGCCTCTCTGGCGGACCGCTGACCGCGCGCAGTCGCCGCGTCGTTGCCCGGCTCTACCTGCGGCTGCAGGGTCGCCTCCCCATCATCGGCGTGGGCGGCATCAGCAACGCAGCGGAGGCCTTCGAGATGATGCGCGCCGGCGCCTCGCTGGTGCAGGTCTATTCCGGGTTCATCTACGAGGGGCCGCTGCTGCCACGGAACATCGCACGCGGGCTGCTGCAGCGCGTCGGAGACCGTTCCATTTCCGTGATTGTCGGCGAGGCTGCTTCGTTGTACGGTCGCGCGTCGCTCTCTTTGGAGGAAGCGTGACAGCCTCGTTCGACGTTGTACTCATCGGATTTCCGGAGGGACCCAAAGCCGGCGCAACGCCTGCAGAGGCGCTGTCTCAGGTCTTCGGTGTGCCCATGGACCAGGCCGAGAAGGTGGTCGCGCGCATGCCGACCGCCATCCGGAAGGGTGTCTCGGAGGGCGACTTCCGGAAGTTCGACGGAGCCTTCACCTTCATGGGGGCCATCGGTGAGTTCCGTCCCTCTTCGGGCGACGGGCCGGCGCTTCCGCTCGGCCGTCATGCCAGTGCGCCGATGCCCGCGCCGGTTGTGCCCGCGCCGGTCGTCACCGCGTCGGTCCCGAGCGCCCGCGTGAGCGAGCCGTCGGGTGCGAGCGAACTTGCGCGGATCGGACTTTCGAAGGCCCGCGTCGACCAGGTCTCGGGCGCCGTCGTCGGTGTGCGGGCCTCGGGAGCGGTGCCGATCGTCGAGCGATCTCGCCCCTCGGGCTCGGCCGCCGTGGTGGAGGGTTCCAGCGGCTTCCTCGACGAAGAGCTCGATGCGCTGCCGACGGGTGAGGGCTGGGCGCACGATGACGTTGCGGAGCCGGGCTCGGAGAGCCTGCAGGGTCTGCCCGTCGCGGCCGATGCTCACGACGATCAGCCGCTCTCGGACACAAGCGGATTCGGCGCGTGGCAGCCTGCTGAAAAGACCTCTGAAACCGAGCCACTGCGCGCGGAGCCCGAGCCTCTCCCGGCGCCCATGCTCGGCGCCGCGCCGGGCCGTAGGCTGGTGATTGAGACAGGCTCGGTGCCCCAGTCGCCCTCGATTGCCGCCTACTTCAACGAACCGGTGGCACCCAAGCCGACGCCTTCGCCACTTGCTGCCTCCTACGCCTCCCTCGATGCCGTGGACGAGATGGCCGCGTCGCTCTTTGGAGGCTCGCCCGAGGCGGGTCTTTCGGGGGCCGACGAGATCCTCTTCGGCGACCCGCTCGACTTCGGACTCGACCCGCTCGGCATCAGCCTGAGCACGGGCGCCGTTGAGCCCGACCGTGCAGTTGCGACCCCTGCGGCTACCCCCTCCGCAGTGCGGCACCCTTGGGCGCGCGGTTCCGGGAGCGCGCTGGCGCTGCTCTCACCCAGTGCCAACCTGCCCGCGGCAGAGCAGTCGGCGACGGGTGTTGCTGCGCGCGCCACGGGGTCCGTTGCGGCCGTGGCTGGCGCTGACCCCAACGATGCCTCGCGCGTGCCCGGGCTCGGCGGTGCGCTCGACGTCTTCAGCGGCTCCTACGGTGCGACGAACGAGCCCGCGCCCCTTGCGTCCCCCAAGATCGAGCTTGCGGCCGGCGGAAGGCGGGAGCTCTCGGGGGCGCCGCCGGCAGTCCGTCCTCCGCTCTCTCTCACCGCGACCGAGGCGGGCACAGATACGGGGAACGCGAAACGCTCCGCCCCTCAGCCCAAAGCTGCAATCCGCAGAGGACCGCTCGCCGACAAATCCTTCAACGAGAGCATCGGCTACTGCCTCACGCTGCCGCTCCAGCCGTCCGGCTACTACTGGGTGGGCTTCGGGTCGCTCTTCGGGCTGCTCGGCTATCTCGGTGTGGGCATCGGACATGTGATGCCGGTTGCGGGGCTGCCGCTCATGCTCATCGGGATGCTGGGAACGGTCGCCTTCGCCTTCGGCATCTTCGCCGCCTGCATGCGGGCCACACTGGCGGGTGAGAAGGATGTAGATGCTCCTCCTCCCCTCGGTGGAATGGTCTCCTTCGTCCTCAATGCGACGCCGCTGGCGCTCTGCGCGATGCTGCTTGGAGGTGCCAGTCTCGGTTGGCTCGGAACGAAGGCCGAGGCCGTGCAGGCCAGCCCGGTGATGACCATCACCACGACCTTCGTCCTCGGGGCACCGCTCGCCTATTGGCCCATGGCGTTGGCCTTCTCGGTCAAGTCCGGGGCCCCCACGAAGGTCTTTTCCTTCGGCACGGTCATCGGCCTCATCGTGGCGGTGCTTTCGCACTACCTCCTCGTTGTCTTCCTTGGAGCTGTCGCGCTGTTCGTCGTGTTTGCCGGGCTCACCGAAGCGGTTGGCACGGTCTCCATGCCACTGCTTCAGGCACTCGGCGGTCTGGTCGCGGGTGCAGCGCTCATGGTCGCCCACGGCGTGATGGGCGGACTCATGGGCAAGCTGCTTCACGACGACCCCAAACTGTTCGACCGCTAGGCCGCAGCTTCGTTGCCCGCAGCAGGGTGAGCGGCTACGGCGCTCGCATCATCCCTCACCGGAGTCTGTGCGTGTCTCGCAACCCTCTCGCTCGCCTCGCCGCTCGTGCCGCACGGCTCTCGCTCGCCCTGCTGCTGGTGAGCCTGTCGGTCCCCGTTGCACCAAGCCAGCTCGAGGCCAAGCCCCGCGCATCGCGTCGCGGGCAGGGCCAGGCCCGCCTCATCATCATCACCAATTTCGACGCGACCGAGATCGAGATCGGCAAGACCTCCTATCCCTACGAGTACATCTTCGGCGACCAGCAGGGCATGATTGTTCCCGCCAATGTGACCTTCAGGCTGGTGGTCTCCACCTCGCCGGAAAAGCGTCGCACCTTCAATCTCAATCTCAACGAGGGCGAGACCCGCGTGCTGGTGGTCGATTTGGAAAACATGGGTGCGGTGGCGGCAGCGCCGCCCAAGCCGCAGGCCAAGGCGGAGGCCGCCGAGGCGCCTCCTGCGGCGGAGGGCTCGGCCGATGCACTCACAGGCTTCCTCGGCGTGGCCTCCACACCGCGCGGCACCGTGGTTGTCGATGGCGGCCCGACGGAGAACAAGACCCCCGCCCGACGCATCGAGCTGCCCGCCGGACAGCACACCGTGCAGGTGCAGTTCGATGACGGAGCGATGTCGGAGACCAAGAACGTCCTGATTCGCTCGGGTATCAACACGAGCGTCTACTTCCGGCCTCCTGCCGGTGGCACGGGCGAGGCGAGCGACAGGGCGCCAAGCATGGCAACTCCGAGCATCGCGCCTGCGCCGCCCAAGTAGCTCTCTCGCCGCCTAGTGCTGGCGGAAGGTGATCGCAGGGGCCAATGCCGAAATCGGAGCGCCGTCGACCCAGGGGCGGTAGCTCTCATCCGCCGCGAGGAAGACCTTGAAGAAAGCCACAGCCGTCTGCGCTGCGAAGTTGCGCCCGACGGTGGCATCAGAACCCTGTCCGCAGGTGGTGCAGAGGAAGCCGCAGTCGTCCACGAAGTCGAGGTGGCCGGCGTCGACGACGAGATACTCAAAGGCCGGTGCGCCCGAGGCATCGAAGTAGGCCTGATAGTTGTCGGCCGTTGGTGCACAGGCCGGTCCGAGGCCGAACAGGGTCGTCTCACCGCCGTGGCCTGCGCCGACTGCGGCGAAGGGTACGGTCAGCTCGCCCATCCGCTCGGGTGTGATGCTGGGGTAGGCGACGGGGTCGTTGCCACCTACGGGCGGGCCGGAGTCGACGGGGTCGATTCCGAAGACCGCCTTGATGCGCGGGTCGAGAATGGCAGCGTAGATGCTCTGCTTGCCGCCGCGCGAGTGGCCTGTGACACCGATCTTGTCGAGGTCGAGGTGACCGAACAGCGGCGAGCCGGTCGTGGTGTTCTGCGCCGCCGCCCAGTCGATGGTGGCCACCACAATCTGCGCCAGCGCGGTGTGCGACAGGGCGTTGAAGAGGCTGTCGCCGTAGCTGGGTGACACCACCACAAAGCCGTGCGACGCGAGCCGGTCGCCGAGCAGATTGTAGCCTTGGCCGTTGAGCTGGAAACCGTGGCTGAGGATGATCAGCGGGAAGGGTCCCGCGGCGAGGTCAGAGGGCAGGTAGATGCGCACATCCATGGTCCTGTCGCCGGCGGCGTAGGTCACGGTGTAGGAGGCGTCAGTCCGGTTGGAGGTGTAGGGGCCGGGCCCTGTGGGTGGATTCGGAATCGAAACCGTGCCGGTGTCCGCGGC
>CAIWGR010000652.1 GCA_903912275.1 uncultured delta proteobacterium | reverse complement strand
TCGCGATCACCACGTTATCGAGCGTGTCGCGCGTGATGGAGATGGATTGCAGGATCGGCACGCCGGATGCCATGAGCGTCCCGAAGGTGCGGGCAAAACGCGAGACCGAGACAATCTGGATGAAGCCTCCAATCTTGGGCAAGCGCCAGAGGATGCGGTCGAAGAGTTCCTTACCCTTCTCGGTCGCGAGCCAGGTCTTCAGCCCGAAGTAAATGCCGAACACGAGGATCGGGGTGGCCCACCAGTAGACCGTCAGCAGCTGGGAGATGCCGATGACGAACTTCGTGAGAGGAGGCATCTCGGTCTTCTGGCCGTCGAGGAGCTTCTGGAAAGAAGGGACGACCTTCACCATCAGGATGTAGACGATGATGATGGCCACGGACATAACGACGCCCGGGTAGACCATCGCGGACTTGACCTTCTTCTGGATGCGCTCGGCCTTTTCGCGAAACTTCGCAAGACGGTCGAGGACCTTGTCGAGCACGCCGCCCGCTTCACCGGCGCGGATCATGTTGACGAAGAGCTTGTCGAAGACCTTCGGGTGAGCCTGCATGGCTTCGGAAAGGTTATTACCTTGGGAGACGCTCTCGGCGACGTTGGCGAGGATGACCTTGAAGGCCGGGTTGCGCTCCTGCTTCGTAATCAGTTCGAGGGCGCGCAGGAGAGGCAGGCCAGCGACGATGAGCGTCGCCAGCTGGCGGGTCATGATGGTGACGTCATTCTGGCTGACCTTCGCCCCAAAGGAGAAGCCTCCCTTGGACGGGGCGGCCGGGGCGGCGGCGGGCTTCGCCGAGCCGGCGTCGTTGGCCAAAGTCGTGACCATCAGACCCTTCGCCATCAATTTCTGGCGGGCCTGTTCGTCATTGGTGGCTTCGATCTTGCCGGAGGTCTGCGCCCCGTTGCGATCGATGGCGGTGTACTTGTAGTCGGGCATGGGAGTGGTGGGGTGTTGTGTGAAAGGTTAGGTATACTTAAGGACTTCCTCGATGGAGGTATGGCCGTCGAAGATGCAGCGCAGGCCGTCTTCGCGGAGCGGACGCATGCCCGACTCGATCGCCTTCTGCTTCAGGACGAGCGTCGGGGCCTTCTGGGTGATGAGCGAACGAAGCTGGTCATTGATCGTCATCAGCTCGAAGAGGCCTTGGCGGCCCTTGTAGCCGGAGCGGTTACAGTCAGGGCAACCCTTGCCGTAGTAGAACTTCTTGTTGGCGATCTCGAGCGCATCGACGTCCAGCATATTGATGACGTCCTTGTCCGGCTCGTAGGCGGTACGGCAGGTCTTGCACACGCGACGGAGTAGACGTTGGGCGAGCACGCCTTCGAGGGAAGCGGAGATAAGGAACGGCTCCAGGCCCATGTCGATGAGTCGGGTGACGGCACCGGGGGCGTCGTTAGTGTGGAGCGTGGAAAGCACGACGTGGCCGGTCAGCGAAGCCTGCACGGCGATCTGCGCGGTCTCGAGATCTCGGATTTCACCGACCATGATGGTGTCCGGATCCTGTCGGAGGAACGAGCGGAGCGCGGCGGCGAAGGTCAGCCCGACCTGATGGTTGATGGGCACCTGCATGATCCCTTCGACTTCATATTCGACGGGGTCCTCAGCGGTCAGGATCTTGACGTCCTCGGTGTTCACTTCGCGAAGCGCCGAGTAGAGGGTGGTCGTCTTGCCGGAGCCGGTCGGGCCGGTCACGATGAAGATACCATTCGGTCGGCCGACCATCGCGCGGATTCCTTCCTTGATGTCATCTTGCATCGAGAGGGCCTCGAGGCTCAGGTTAACGACGGTCTTATCCAGGATTCGGAGCACCACAGACTC
>CAIWGR010000651.1 GCA_903912275.1 uncultured delta proteobacterium | reverse complement strand
GCCTCGTCCCGACCCTTCCGCTGCAGAACCAGACAGCGGCGGTCTACCAGCCCCCGCGCCCCTCAGTTCGGCCTGTTGCTGCCACCGCTACGGCGGGGCCCCAGCCGGTAGCCCTGAGGCGTGGCGCGTGGCGGCTGCAGCGCGGCCGGCAGCTTGTCCATCTTCTCGAGCGCATCCTCGGTCGCCAGCGCCATTACGATGGGGGTGAGCCCGAAGGTCTTCACCAGGTTCTCGTGGTCGGTCGCCCAGGCGGGCTCGACGAAGGGGTCGAGGTTGTCCTGGAAGGAGACCGCCACCACATGGCTGAGCGGGTCGCCGAAGCCATAGACGACCACAAAGTCGGTCATCTCCATGGGCGTCCCCTTGAGCTCGCGCGAGAGGTTGCGCGGCTCGGGCTCGAGCACCTTACCGGCGAGGTCGGGGAAGAAGCGGGCCAGCATGCGCGGGTTGGCGCGGAGCTTGAGCATGAATTCAAAGAGCGACAGGTTGAACATGACAGACACCCGGTTCGAGCGCGGGCTGAATGCTCGCGGTCAAAGGGGTTATCGTCGTCTGTCGCCGGTTGTTGCGGGCCCGATGATCGAACCCGCGCAAACCCCTGATTTAACGGGCTTCGAAGCGGGAGAAGCCGGTGGTCACCTGGTCGAGGTCGAACAGCGTGGTGCCGCCCGACGAGACCACCTCGTCGAAGCCGACGCCCGTCGCCAGCTGGATGGACTCCACCCGGACGAAGGCGTTGGTGTCGAACGGGGTGAAGCGGCGGGGCACAGCGGGCAGCGAGGCAGCGAGGTCGCCGCCGCCGGCCGAGATGACCTCCCACTCGTTGGTGGCGCCGACGAGCGTCACGCGGAGCAGGTCGCCCGAGGCGCCCGTCGTGGTGAGCTGGCGGGTTGCCGTGTCGAAGTTGCCGCCCGTGGCCACATCGGCAAAGCCGCGCTCCGCAAAGTTGATGGCCGTCGGCAGCGTGGCGCCCGAGTAGATGCGGGCCGAGATGCTCGACGGCAGCGAGATGCCGCCGGCGCCCACGCCCGCGCCGCTGGCGCCGAAGGCAAGCACGACCACCGAGAAGTCACCCACGCCGAGGCCGCTGTGCGACGGCGCCATGCGGAGGACGATGTTGCTCGGGTCGCCGCCGCCGGGCTGGTTGACCGCCGAGATGCCGGTCGGGACGAAGCCCACGCCGTCCACCGAGACGCCGCCAACGACAATCGCGGTCTCGGCCGGTGCGCCGTCGATGACGGGCAGCGTGGGGAAGGCGAGGTCGGTGCGGTAGCGCTGTGCCACTTCGGGGGTGAGGCCGAGCGTATCGAAGCGGTTGTAGTCGGGGACGAGCTCGGTGGTGTTGCCGTCGCCGTCCACGTCGCGGGTGTCGGTGATGAGCGGGCGGGCGGTGATGTCGATGGGGGCCACATCGTGCTGGAAGGACTCGAAGAGGGGCAGGATGGCGCCGAGGATGCTGCCGAGGTCGCCAGCGCCGCCACCCGTGAAGAGGTCGATGAGCGAGGCCGCGTTGATCTTGCCGCCGAGGCCCCAGGCGAAGGTTACGCCGGCGGGGGAGAGGGCGTAGTAGGTGGCCTTGACGTCGCCGATGCCGAAGAAGGTGGAGGAGAAGGTGAGGCCGCCGGGGAGGGGGAACGCGGCGGCGCCGAAGCCCGGGATGTTGATGGCGGTGTTGAAGCCTTCGCCTAGCAGGTTGTTGAGGTCGAGGTCGACGAGGTTGCCGGGGATGGCGGCGCCCGCGAGGCCGACCGAGGTGTCGCCGCGGCTGGTGACGGCGGAGAGGTCGAACTGGCCGGTGAAGCCGCCGATGGCGGCGCTGCCGCGGGCCTGGTCGAGGGTGACGAGGATGTCGGGGGTGGCGGCCGAGACGCCGATGACCGAGAGGAAGGTGCGGCCCTCTGCGAAGACATGCACGTCGCCGGCGATGCTGCCGGGGAAGGCCGCGATGCCGCTTGCGCCCGTCGTAATGGTGGTGCCGCCGGCGATGACCGAGGCGTCGGCAACGGGTGCGCCGGTGAGGCGGTCGACGACCACCACGCGGGAGCCGGTGGCCACCTCGCCGAGGTTGACGAAGGTGACAGGGGCGGAGACGGGCGTGGCGGTGCCGGTGACGACGGCGGTCACATCGGTGGTGCCCGCGGTGTCGGTCGCGGTGAGGAGGTTGCCCGAGAAGGCCGCAACGGCAGGGTTGCTGGAGGTGAAGGTGAAGGTGGCGCCGGGGAGCACCGCGCCGCTGCGCTCGAAGGCGATGGCCTCGAGGGTGAGCTGGTCTCCCGGGCGGAGCGGAACGGGGCGGGTGAGGATGACGACGCGGCCAATCTCGATGGTGGTGTCCACGGTCTCGCAGACGCCGGCGTTGCAGAATTCGCCGGTGGCGCACTCGCTGTCGCCGCGGCAGAGGCCGGGCACGCAGATGCCGGCGATGCAGTCATCGGTGGCGTTGGGGCAGGGCGTCGTGGCGCTGCAATCGGGCGCCACGATGCAGAAGCCTGCCTCACAGATCTCGCCGCTGCCGCAGTTGCGGTCGCTCAGGCAGCTCTGGCGGGGCTCACAGATGCCGGCGTCGCAGAACTGGGTGGCATCGCAGTCGGTGTCGGCCGCGCAGGCGGTGTAGGCCACGCAGGCGCCGCTGCCGTTGCAGCGCTCGCCCGTGGGGCAGCCCTCGATGCCGGTGCCGGTGCACTCGTCGGGGACGCAGAAGCCGCCGGTGCACTGCTCGGTCGGGTCGCAGGTTGCGTCGCTGTTGCAGGCGAAGAGGCAGGCGCCCTCGACGCAGTCGGTGGCGGGGGTGCCGCCGCAGGCTGCGTTGGTGTCGCAGCCGGCGGTGCAGCGGCCGGCGTCGCAGGTGCCGAGCGTGGCTGCGCAGTCGGCGTCGGCGGTGCAATCGGGGGTGGCGCGGCAGATGGTGCCGACGCAGGAGGCATCGGTCGGGCACTGGCGGTTGCTGTTGCAGGCAACGGTGCTGCAGACGCCGGTGCGGCAGACCTCATCGAGGGCGCACTCAGTCGAGGCGGTGCAGCCGGTGGGGAGCACGATGCCTTCGCAGGCGTCGCCCTGTCCGTCGGCATCGGCGTCGGCCTGGTCGGGGTTGGCGACGGTCGGGCAGTTGTCGCTGCTGTCGGCAATCCCGTCCGTGTCGGCATCGGTGACGACGACGGCATCCTCGGCGCAGCTGCCCGCGTTGCAGGAGTAGCCCTCGGGGCAGACGTTGGCCTCGTCACACTCCAGGCCGGTCGGCTCCACGCAGGCGCCCGCGACGCAACGGAGCGAGCCGGCGCACTCGAGGTCAGAGGCGCAGTCGCCGGAGCTGCTCGCTTCGGAGCCGCCACAGGCGGCCACGAGAGAGAGCACAAAGCTCAGACAGAGGAGAGACAACCGCGAGGAGATACGATCCATGGGCAAACCTTGCAGGCAGGT
>CAIWGR010000650.1 GCA_903912275.1 uncultured delta proteobacterium | reverse complement strand
GCCGCAGTAGGAGGTCGCTCCCGCGAGGCTCTGGCAGGCGGCGCCACAGACCGAGCAGCTCTGCTGTCCGTAGCTGCATGCCTCGGTGACCAGGTTGCCGTCGTCGCAGCTCTCGCCGGCCTCCACGCTTCCGTTGCCGCATACCGCGGCGGCCGCGCAGCCAACCGCTGGCTCGACACAACGGACCTGCCCCACCAACGAGGCGTCGCAGCCCGTCGTACCGCATCGACCGCAGGCGACGCCCACCGCAGGGGTCAGCGTGCCGCAACCGCCGCAGGCGTTTTTCGCGGCATCGCCCAGGTCACCACCGCAGACAAGCCCCGTGCCCGCTGCGCCACAGGCGAGCGTGCCGGTTCCGCAGCTCCCGCAACGGCCACCCGGAGGAGCCTCCAGCGTCGCGCACCCGCCACAGGCGTTTGCGGCACTCGCCGAGGCGCAGACCGTGCGGCCGCGCGATGCGTCCGATGTGTCGCAGACAACGATGCCGTCCGAGCACTCCCCGCAGGCCGAGCCAAGCGCAGCACCCGTGAGTTGGGCAAGCCCGCCACAGGCGTTCGAGATGCCTGGGATCGCGCAGCCAAGCAGTTCTGTTCCGACGCAGGCTACCCTGCCGCCCTCGGCCCCGCAGGAGGCGCCGAGCGGCGACGGTAGCTCGGTGCAGCCGCCGCAGGCGTTGACCTTCGGTCCAACGCAGGAGACCGACCTGTCTTCCGCGCAGCTCCAGGCCGCACCACAGGCGTTGCAGGAGGTGCCGGGCGCACCCAACAGGGGCACGCAGCCGCCGCAGGCGTTCGGGACGCGGACGTCGAGGGCGGCGAGCGCCTCACCCTCGCAGTACAAGACGCCCGATCGGCAGCCGTCGTCGTAGCGCGCACCCGGACGAGGCTCTACGCCCGTGATGCCCACGGGAAGTGCGAGCGCGCTGCTGCCACCGCAGAGGTTGCGGCCCAGCGAGACACAGGCGGTCGATGCGCGACCGACGCAGATGGTGAGACCATCCTCGCCCGTGCCGAGGAGACAGAGTTCGCCGGGGGTCGCAGCGAGCGGTTCGCAACCGCCGCAGCTGTTGGACTGCGACTCACCGATGCAGGAGACCTTGCCGCCGCCGCAGCTCCACTGGCCATCATCGCAGAGGCCGCAGGTCGCGCCGGGCTCGCCCTCCAGGAGGCCACAGCCGCCGCAGCTGTTTGGTGGCGACGGGGCGCCACAGGCGAGCGCGTCAGGCCCCGTACAGAAGAGCACCCCGTCTTGGCAGATGCCACATTCTCCGCCCGGAAGCGCCTCTGCGGTGCCGAAGGAGAGCTCGCCCTCCCCGCCACAACCATTGACGCCCGGTTCTTGCGGCACGCCTGTATCGGCAACCGGCAACGGGGGCGTATCGGTCGCCAGCCCCTCGCAACCCATCGCGACGGTTCCAAAGAGCAGGAGCGACAGCACAAGAAGGAATCCGCGAGACATAGGACACCCTTCCTTGGGAACGAAACCGATGCTCGGATAGCGCACAGGTGCCAAACTTCAATGCAGTTGGACAAAAAACGAAATCATGGCGGATAATGAACATCAACGGGCGCGCCTCATCACCGAAAGTGCGAGACCACCCATCTGCCGAACCCGCCGCACAGCCCCCAAAACGCGGAAAGCGGTGCTCGCGCACCGCCTCCCCCGTCGTAGTAGGCGCAGCCGGGATTGAACCAGCGACCACCTGCGTGTAAAGCAGGCGCTCTGCCACTGAGCTATGCGCCCTCAGTTCGCGAACGGCGCTAGTAGAGCCTGCCGTCCGCTGTCAACGCAACCGCCTAGTTCGGGACCGGCGGAGCGTGGTGCTCCTCATCATCGACCTTCACCGTCTCTACCCGGGTGGGCTCCAGGAGCCGCACATCGGGCGGAAGAACCGGCTGCTTGAGCCGCTGGTAGAAGGCCTCGGGCTGGTCGAGCACCAACGCGATGCGGAGCACCTCGTCCACATGCTCCACCGGGATGATCTTGAGTGCGCGACGCACCGACCGCGGCACCTCGTGCAGGTCCTTGGCGTTCTCCTTGGGGATGATGACCGTCCGCATGCCAGCCCGATGGGCCGCCAGCAGCTTCTCCTTCACGCCGCCAATCGGCAGCACCCTTCCCCGCAGCGTCACCTCGCCCGTCATCGCCACATCCGACCGCACCGGGATGCGGGTGAGCGCCGACACCAGGCTGGTCACCATCGTGATGCCGGCCGACGGGCCATCCTTGGGCGAGGCGCCTTCCGGGAAGTGAACGTGGATATCAATCTTCTGGTAGAAACTCGGGTTGAGGCCGAGGTTGATGGCGCGGGCGCGAACATAGCTCATGGCCGCCTGTGCCGACTCCTGCATCACATCGCCGAGCTTGCCCGTGATGGTCAGCTTGCCGGCGCCCGCCATGATGGTCGCCTCTGCGGTGAGCAGCACGCCGCCATACATGGTCCAGGCGAGGCCGTTGGTAATGCCAACCGCGTCGGCCTTTTCGGGCCGCTCATCCTTGAACTTGATGGGGCCGAGGTAGCGGATGACCTCGGCGCGACCGATGAGGTAGCGCTCGCCCTTGCCCCGCTTGACCACATCGAGGGCCACCTTGCGGCAGATGGCAGCGATTTCGCGCTCCAGTCCGCGCACGCCGGCCTCCCGCGTGTAGTGGGAGATGACCGTCTTCACGGCCTCGTCGGAGATGGTCACATCGACCTCTGCCAGACCGTTCTCGCGCCGCTGCTTCTCCACCAGGTGGGCGCGGGCGATGGCCAGCTTCTCCTGCTCGGTGTAGCCCGAGATCTCGATGATCTCCATGCGGTCGCGGAGCGGCAGCGGGATCTGCGAGATGTTGTTGGCCGTGGTGATGAACATCGCCTCGGAGAGGTCGATGTCGAGGTCGAGGTAGTGGTCGTTGAAGGCCATGTTCTGCTCGGGGTCGAGGACCTCGAGGAGCGCGCTGGAGGGGTCGCCGCGGAAGTCGTTCGACATCTTGTCGATCTCGTCCAGCAGGACGACCGGGTTGACCGCGCCGGCCTTCTTGAGCGCCTGGATGATCTTGCCGGGGAGCGCGCCGATGTAGGTGCGGCGGTGGCCGCGAATCTCGGCCTCGTCGCGCACGCCGCCCAGCGAGAGCCGGACGAACTTGCGGTTGGTGCTCTTGGCGATGCTCCGGGCCAGCGAGGTCTTGCCCACGCCGGGCGGGCCCACGAGGCAGAGGATGGGGCCGCGGAGGTGCTCCACCAGTTTGGTCACCGCGAGATACTCAAGGATGCGCTCCTTGGGCTTCTTGAGGCCGTGGTGGTCGGCATCGAGCGTCGCCTCTGCCGCAGCGAGGTCGACCAGCACTTCGCTCCGCTCATCCCACGGGATGCCCAGCACCCAGTCGATGTAGTTGCGAATGACGGTCGCCTCGGCGCTCATCGGGCTCATCATCTTGAGCTTCTTCAGCTCGCGCTTGACCTTGCCCTCGGCCTCCTTGGAGAGCCGCTTGGTCTTGATGCGCTCCTCGATCTCCTCGAGCTCGCTCTTGAACTCGTCTTTGTCGGAGCCCATCTCCCGCATGACCTGATCCATCTCGTCTTTGACGGCGGGGTCGCGGTGGGTGCGCTCCATCTGCTTCTTCACGCGGGAGCGGATTTTGCGCTCCACCTGCAGGATTTCGATTTCGCCCTGCATCAGCTCCTGCAGACACTCGAGCCGCTCCGCGGGGTCGATGGTCTCGAGCACCCGCTGCTTGTCGTTGAGTTTGAGCGAGAGGTGGGCGACGATGGTGTCGGCCAGGCGGGCCGGGTCGTCGATGGCGGCGACCGTGGAGACAATCTCGGGCGGGATGCGCTTGTTGATCTGCACGTAGGCGTCGAAGATGGAGCGAACAGCCCGCATCAGCGCCTCGACCTCCTGGTTGTACTCCAGGCTCTCGCGGACCTCGGCGACATCGACGTCGAAGTAGGGGTCGGTGCCGTGCACATGCTCGATGCGGGCGCGGCGCTTGCCTTCGACCAGCACCTTCACGGTGCCGTCGGGGAGCCGGAGCATCTGCACGATGGTACCGACGGTGCCGACCTCGAAGATGTCTTCGGCCTTGGGATCGTTGGTCTTGGCCCGCTTCTGGGCCGAGAGCAGGATCTCCTTGGAGCCCGAGCGGTTGGCGGCTTCCAGCGCCTGAATGGACTTGTCGCGCCCTACGAAGAGGGGGACCACCATATGGGGGAAGACGATGATGTCGCGGAGGGGAAGCAGCGGCAGCCGCTTGAGCCGCAGCCCGGTCATGTTGCCGTCGTCATCTCGCTGCGAGAACATGCAGAATCACTGTTTGAGGTTGAAAATCAGGCCGACGCCCTGCTGGAGCGGGCGATGCGGGTGGGCGGAGCGCCGTCTCGAATGGTCTCGACGGTCATCACAATCTCGGCGAGGTCGGTCTCGTCGGGCGCATCGAACATGACAGAAAGCATGGCTCTCTCGAGGATGGAACGCAACCCCCGCGCGCCCGTCTTCTGCGAGATGGCCTGCTTGGCGACCTCGCGGAGCGCATCGGGCTCGAAGGTGAGCGTCACGCCATCCATGCCGAGCAGCCGCTGGTACTGCTTGGCGATGGCATTACGGGGCTCGGTGAGCACGCGAACGAGCGCCTCTTCGTCGAGGGCCGTCAGCGTGGTGACGAGCGGGAGCCGCCCGATGAGCTCGGGGATGATGCCGAACTTGAGCAGGTCTTCGGGCTCGAGCCACTTGAAGATGGCCTCTTGCGACAGCTCGGGCTTTGCATCCCGGTCGGCGGCAAAGCCAATCTGCTTCTGGGCGAGCCGGGCCTCGATGATGGCCTCGAGGCCGCTGAAGGCGCCGCCGCAGATGAAGAGGATGTTGGTGGTGTCGATGCGCAGGAACTCCTGCTGCGGATGCTTGCGGCCACCCTTGGGCGGCACATGGGCAACTGTGCCCTCCAGCATCTTGAGCATGGACTGCTGCACGCCCTCACCCGACACGTCACGGGTGATGCTGGGGTTCTCGCTCTTGCGGGCGATTTTGTCGATCTCGTCGATGTAGACGATACCCTTCTGGGCCCGCTCGATGTCGCCGCCGGCAGACTGCAGCAGCGAGACCAGGATGTTCTCGACATCTTCGCCCACGTAGCCGGCCTCGGTGAGCGAGGTGGCATCTGCGATGGCGAAGGGGACGTTGAGGAGACGGGCGAGCGTCTGCGCGAGCAGGGTCTTGCCGCTCCCCGTGGGGCCCACGAGAAGGATGTTGGTCTTCTCGAGCTCAACCTCGCGGCTCTTCGGCGCGGAGATGCGCTTGTAGTGGTTGTGCACCGCGACGGAGAGCACCCGCTTGGCCTGCTCCTGACCGATCACATAGGGGTCGAGCGAGGCCTTGATCTCGGCCGGCGTAGGGTAGTCCCGCGTGACCGGCCGGCTCTCATCATGGGCTGCGCGACGGGCCGCGATGGTGGCCACGCACTCGTCGCAGATGTAGACGCTCGGTCCTGCGATGAGCTTTCGCACCTGCCCCTGGCCCTTCTTGCAGAAGGAGCAGGTGCGGATGGCCGCGCGTTCGTTTCGGGGCTTGCTCAAACGGTGCCTCAGGTGCGGGCGTTTCGGACCATGACTTCGTCGATGAGTCCGTACTCTTTCGCCTCGTAGGCGCCCATGAAGTAGTCGCGGTCTGTGTCGCGGCGAATCTTCTCGTGGCTCTGGCCAGAGTGCTTGACGAGAATGTCGTTGAGCTGCTCGCGGAGCTTGAGGATTTCGCGGGCCTGGATGTCGATGTCGGAGGCCTGACCCTGCGCACCGCCGAGGGGCTGGTGGATGAGGATGCGGCTGTTGGGGAGCGCGTAGCGCATGCCCTTCTCTCCGCCCGAGAGCAGGAGCGCGCCCATGCTGGCAGCCTGCCCGACGCAGATGGTCGAGACCTTGGGCTTGATGTACTGCATGGTGTCGTAGATGGCGAGACCAGCGGTCACCGAGCCACCCGGCGAGTTGATGTAGAGGTAGACATCGCGCTCAGGGTCTTCGCTCTCGAGGAAGAGGAGCTGGGCGACGATGACGTTGGCGACCGAGTCGTTGACCGGGGTCCCGAGAAAGACGATGCGGTCCTTGAGGAGCCGCGAGTAAATATCCCAGGAACGCTCGCCGCGGGTGCTCTGCTCAATCACGAAAGGGATGGTCATGACGCTCTCTGAAAAGGGGGGCTGGCTCTCTTAAGCACCCTCGCCGGAAGCGCTATCCGCAATCGGCGCGGGAGCGGCAGGCGCGAGCGAGTCGACCTCTTCGATGACCGCGGTCTCGAGGAGGAGGTCGATGATGCGGCCGCGCTGAATCTGCGAGGCGAGCAGGAGACGACGGTCGTCGGAGGCGTAGGAGGCCTTGATCTCGGCGAGCGAGCGACCAGCCTCTGCGGCCTCCTTCTCCATGCCGGCGTTGAGGTCCTCTTCGGTGATCTTCATGCCGAGATTGAGCGAGATCTCGTTGATGACGAGGTTCTCGCGCATCACGCGGGTGACCATGTTGTGCATCGCGGGGTAGGCGTTGCGGGCCATCTTCTCGAGCTGGTTGCGGTCGCTGTCGCCGAAGATCTGGCGGGCGCGGTTGGTGGCCTCCTGGGAGGCGGCGCGGCCGAGGTGGTTGGCGGGGAGCTCCATGGTCACGTTGGCGGCCAGCTCGGCGATGATGGCGCTGCGCATCTGCTCGACGGAGCGCTTCTCGCCCTCGGCCAGGAGGCGGGCCTCGATGTTGGCGCGGAGCTCGTCGAGGGTGGTCGCCTCGCCCGAGGCGGCGGCAAGGGCGTCATCGATGGCCGGGATGACCCGCTTCTTGATCTCGTTGCAGGTGACGGCGAGGCGGAGCTCCTTGCCGGCAAGCTCCTTGATGGGGGCGTCGGGGGCGAGCGTGAAGGAGACCTCGCGGGTCTCGCCACGGGCCATGCCGGTGAGGCCGGTGAGGAAGGCGGGGAGCAG
>CAIWGR010000649.1 GCA_903912275.1 uncultured delta proteobacterium | reverse complement strand
TGCTTCATCACGCGGACGAGGTAGGCTTGGCGACGCTCCTCCGACCCTTCGCGCGCCATGAGCTGCACGTAGCCGCTCGCGACCGACAGCGGTGAGGTCAGATCATGCATGACACCCGACAGCTGCTGCCCGATGACCGCAAGCCGCTCGGTTGCGCCGCCCTCGTCCAGCGCAGCAAGGCCAAAGCCCGCATGTCTCTCGATGGGTGCCGTCATCGTGCCGAAATCGTAAAGAGGCCGCTCGTCTTCGTCAGACTAAACGCAGCCGCTTCGCCAACCAAAAAAACAGGCAGAGGCTACCCCTTCAGCTTCGCCCAGTTTGGCCCCGACGCCAGGTCCACCACCAACGGAACAGAGAGCGTCATCACCTGCTCCATCCCCTCCTTCACGAGCGCCATCGCCCGCTCCAGCTCCTCGGGCGGCGCCTCGAAGACCAGTTCGTCGTGCACCTGAAGCAGCATGGTCGTCGCAAGGCCTGCCGATCGCAGACGCGCGTCGATATCGATCATCGCCATCTTGATCAGGTCGGCCGCCGTCCCCTGCACGGGGGTGTTCACCGCCAGCCGCTCGCCCATGGCGTAGTCGCGCCCCTTGTCGCCTTGCAGCTCCGGAATCGGCCGGCGGCGTCCGATGAGTGTCTCTGCGAAGCCCCGATCCCGCGCCTGTGAAATCAGCGCGTCAAAGAAGGGCTTCACCCGCTCGATGCGCGAGAAATAGAGTTCGATGTAGTCGCTCGCCTTTGCCCGCGGGATGTTCAGTTCTGCGGCCAGCCGCTGCGCCCCCATGCCGTAAATCACGCCAAAGTTGATCGCCTTTGCGGCCGACCGCTGCTCTCGCGTCACAGCCGCGAGCTCCACGCCGAACACCTCCGACGCCGTGCGTGCGTGGATGTCCTCGCCACGCTGGAATGCCTCAATCATCACCGGGTCGCCGCTCATGTGGGCCACCAGCCGGAGCTCAATCTGCGAGTAGTCGCCGCCGAACAGCACCCACCCCTCACGCGGGATGAAGGCCTCGCGGATGCGCCGCCCCTCGTGGGTCCGAATCGGAATGTTCTGCAGGTTCGGATGCGAACTCGACAACCGCCCCGTCGCCGCCACCGTCTGCTGGTAATCGGTATGGACACGCCCCGTGTCGGCCCGCACCAGCAGCGGCAGCGAGTCCACATAGGTCGAGATCAGCTTCGTCAGCTGCCGGTACTCCAGAATGAGCGCGGGGAGCGGGTGCATCGGCGCCAGCGCCTCCAGCACATCCACATCGGTCGAGGGGCCCGTCTTCGTCTTCTTCACCACGGGCAGGCTGAGCTTCTCGAAGAGGATAACGCCGAGCTGCTTGGGAGAGCCGATGGAGAAGGTGCCGCCGGCCGCCTCGTAGATTCGGGTCTCCAGCACCGCCGCACGCGCCGTGAACTCCACCGACAGCTCCTTCAGCAGCCCCACATCGAGGCGGATGCCGGTCGACTCCATCCGCGCCAGCACCCGCGACAGCGGCACCTCCACCTCGTCGTGGAGCTTGCGAAGCCCGTTCGCATCGAGCCGCTCCTCCAGCACATCGGCGCATCGGAGCGTCACATCGGCATCCTCTGCCGCGTAGGGCGTCGCCTCGGCGATCGAGACCTCATCAAACCGGCGCTGTTTGGCACCCACACCGGCCACCTGCTCGTAGGTGATGGTCTCGTGGCCCAGCAGGTCGTGGGCCAGGCCGTCGAGGTTGTAGCGGCGCCGGTTCGCATCGAGCAGGTAGGCCGCCAGCATCGTGTCGCAGCCGATGGGAGCAATCTCAATCCCCTGCCGCGCCAGAATCGCCATCTCATACTTGGTGTGCTGCCCCACCTTCACAATCGCCGCGTCGGTCAGCATGGGACGGAGTAGCGCCATCACCTCGTCGCGGTCGAGCTGCCGCGGCGCCAACAGGTCCTGATGGGCAACCGGGATGTAGACGCCCTCGTTGGGGCGCCAGGCGAGCGCGATGCCCACAATCTCCGCATCGAGCGGCTCGATCGAGGTCGTCTCCAAGTCAAACGCGACCCGTCCCGCAGCCTTGATCTCCGCCAGACAGGCCACCAGCTCCTCCCGGTCGTAGATGGCCCGGTAGGCTTGGTCTGCCGCCGACGACTTCACCACCGCCACCGCCTCCTGCGGAAAGAGCTCCCGCACCATGCCCGACAGCCGGCTCAGCTCCAGCTCCCGCGCGAAGGCATCGACCGCCGCATAGTCGGGCGCGCACATCACGATGTCTTCCAGCGTCACCGACAGCGGCACCTGCGTGAAGATGGTCGCGAGCTCGCGGCAGAGCCGCGCCTGGTCGGCGAAGGCCCGCAGGTTCTCCTTCCGCTTCACGCCCGACACCTTGTCGATGTTCGCCAGCAGCGTCTCCATGTCGCCGAACTCCTTGATGAGCTGGCCCGCCGTCAGCTCACCAATGCCCGGCACGCCCGGGATGTTGTCCGAGGTGTCGCCCGCGAGGCCGAGCACATCTGCAACGCGGTCCGGCATCACCGCAAACCGCTCGAGAACGGCAGCGATATCGACCCGCTTCGCTCGCATCGAGTCGAAGAGCGTCGTCCGCTCGTCCACCAGCTGCGACAGGTCCTTGTCGCCCGTCAGCACCACCACATCAAAGCCCTCGCGGAGCTTCGACTTGACCAGCGTCCCGATCACATCATCGGCCTCGTATCCCGGCACCTCCAGCACCGGAATCCGCATCGCCTCCACGAACTTCCGGAAGTAGGGCATCTGCGGGATGAGGTCGGCTGGCATCTCGCTCCGGTTCGCCTTGTAGGCCGCATACATCTCGTTGCGGAAGGTGCCGCCCGGCGGGTCGAAGGCCACCGCAAAGTGGGTCGGCCGCACCTCACGCAGAAAGCTCAGCACCATGTTCGTGAAGGCGAAGAGTCCGTTCGTCGGCATCCCCTTCGAGGTCCGCAGCTCACGCATGCCGTGGAAGGCACGGAAGATGTAGTAGGTGCCATCGAGCAGGTAGAGAGTCTTGTCGTCGCGCATCGGTCGCTCACAGTCAGGAGTGGCCGCCGCTCTGCCACCGCAACCTCGTTGCCGCAAGTGCAGCCAAACTTGCGCCGCCGCACAACTCTTCTAGAACAGCGGCGTCCCATCCTGAGAGAGTCCCGATGAAGCCCGTCCGCAAAGCCGTCATTCCTGTCGCAGGACTCGGTACCCGCTTCCTGCCCGCCACCAAGTCGGTGCCCAAAGAGCTCCTGCCCATCGTCGATGTCCCTGCCATCCAGGTCATCATCCAAGAGGTCCTCGCCTCCGGCATCGAAGAGGTCATCTTCGTCACCGGCCGCGGCAAGGGCGCCATCATGGACCACTTCGACCACTCCTACGAGCTCGAAGACACCCTCCGCCGTCGCGGCCAGACAGACCTCATCAACCAGATTGAGGCCATCTCCCGCATGGTCCGCGCCGTCTCCGTCCGCCAGAAGGCGCCGCTCGGCCTCGGCCATGCCGTCCTATGCGCCAGAAGCGTCATCGGCGACGAGCCCTTCGCCGTCCTCCTCCCCGACGACATCATCGACGCCAAGGTCCCTGCAACCAAGCAGCTCGTCGAGCAGGCAGAGCGCTACGGCTCCGGCGCCGTCGCTGTCATGGAGGTCCCCGAGAACGATGTCAGCATGTATGGCATCATCGCCTCCGAGCGCATGACCGAACGCTCCCACCGCATCTACGCCATGGTCGAAAAGCCCAAGCGTGACCTCGCACCGTCGCGCCTCGCGGTCATCGGACGCTACGTCCTGCCCCCCGAGATCTTCGACTACCTCGAGAAGACCAAGCCTGGCCACGGCGGCGAAATCCAGCTCACCGACGCCTTGCAAGCACTCGCACGCGACCGCGGCCTTGTCGGCTACGAGTTCGAGGGCGACCGCCACGACATCGGCGACAAGGCCGGCTTCCTCCGCGCCAACATCGAGTTCGCACTCAAGCGCCCCGACCTCGCCCCCGCCCTCATCGAATACCTCCGCGGCCGGCTCGGCTCCGAGCTCTGAGCAGCGCGTGCGGACGCTGCTGCTCGCCGCACTCCTGCTTGCGGCTCCACCTGCGCTCGCTGCCCGCCCTACGCCGGCAGCCGCGCTCCTCGATGATGCAGCCACCTTCCGCGCGGCGCTCCCGGATGTGGCAGCCAACCTCCGGCTCGAACGCGC
>CAIWGR010000648.1 GCA_903912275.1 uncultured delta proteobacterium | reverse complement strand
GGCGGGCGCGAAGGAGTCGCTTGGTGGAACGGACGATGCCCACGTAGTTCCACATGAAGCGGCGAATTTCATCCCAGTTCTGGGAGACGATGACAGCTTCGTC
Source organism: uncultured delta proteobacterium (assembly GCA_903912275.1). Lineage (GTDB taxonomy): Bacteria > Myxococcota_A > Bradymonadia > REDH01 > REDH01 > CAIWGR01. The sequence continues at coordinate 10,105 of CAIWGR010000648.1, read as the reverse complement.
GGGCGAGCGCGCCCTGCCCCGGTTCCAGATCGGAACCTCGGGCAACGGATGCGCAGCCACCCCATGAATGCGCGCCGCGGCGTGTGCGACCGCGCGGGCACCGAAGACCAGCCCCTCCAGGAGGCTGTTCGAGGCAAGCCGGTTGGCGCCATGGAGCCCTGTGCAGGCCACCTCCCCGATGGCGTAGAGGCCATCCATGGAGGTGTGTCCATCGAGGTCGACCTCTACGCCGCCGCAGAAATAGTGGCAGGCGGGCACAACGGGGATGGGCTGTTTGCGCATGTCGATGCCGAACGACATGCAGGTCTCGTGGATGGTCGGAAAGCGCTCGACGAGGAACTCGGGCGAGAGGTGCGTCATGTCGAGGTAGACACAGTCCGCACCGGTCCGCTTCATCTCCATGTCGATCCCGCGGGCGACGATGTCGCGCGGTGCAAGCGCACCCATCGCGTGGAGCCCGCGCATGAAGGGCTCACCAGCCGCGTTACGAAGCTCGCCTCCCTCACCGCGCAGCGCTTCGGAGATGAGGAAACCCTTCGAGCCCGGCTGGTAGAGGCAGGTCGGATGAAACTGAACGAACTCGAGGTTGGCGACGGTACAGCCAGCGCGGTAGGCCATGGCGATACCGTCGCCCGTCGCGACGTCCGGGTTGGTCGTGTAGAGATAGACCTTCCCCGCGCCGCCCGTGGCCAGGATGGTGTTACGGGCCAGCAGGGTGCGCACCTCTCCGGATGGCTTGTCGAGCACGTAGGCGCCGATGCAGCGATCGCCGTCCGGAGCCTCCCCGCCGAGCCGCCGAAGCGTGATGAGGTCGATGGCGACCGTCTGCTCGGCGAAGCGGATATTGGGGTGGCTGCGCGCGGCGGCAAGCAGGACTGCGGCGACGGCCTTGCCAGTGACATCGCCCGCATGGAGCACGCGGCGCTGGCTGTGGCCTCCCTCACGGCCCAGGTCGAAACCGTCGCCGGAGTGGTCGAAGGGGACACCAATGGCAGCGAGCGCCTGAACCTGCTCAGGTCCCTCGCGGACTGCTCGCTCCACAGCGGCCAGATCGCAGAGGCCGGCGCCGGCGACAAGCGTGTCGGAGACATGTTGCTCGAAGCTGTCACCTACCGCGGTGACGGAGGCGATGCCGCCCTGCGCGTAGCGGGTGTTGGACTCCGAGGCCTCGCGTTTGGTTACGACCAGCACGGAGCCATGTTCCGCCGCCTTGAGCGCAAACCAGAGCCCGGCAATTCCGCTTCCAAACACGAGGTAGTCTGCATCATAACGCATGGCGAAACGCCTCCAGGTGGCGATTGGCTGCCAGCCTCAGCGATCCTGCGCACGGGCCGACCGCAACCGAAGTTCTGGCACTCCTTCGAAGCGTTTGCCATAGTAACGGCGATGTCGATGCACACCTTTTGCAACCTGCTCGCACGGCGCTTTTTGCGCCGGTCGCTCGCGCTCAGCGGGCTGCTGCTCGCAGCGGCGGCACCGGCAGCGGCGCATGCCGACATCTACCGATACGAACAGCCTGACGGAACCGTGGTCTTCACGACCAAGCCGCAGGCAGGCCAGGCTCCGACGACAGTCTACAGCAACCCGCACGGAGGGGCGCGAACCGGTGCGCAGCCCCGGCGGAGTTCGGCTGCGAGCGGCGCGGAGTCGCGCGCGCCGGGCCGTTACGACGCCTACATCCGCGAGGCGGCGGCCCGCTTCCAGATGCCTGTCGCCTTCATCAAGGCAGTCATCCAGATCGAGTCTGGCTTCAACCCCAACGCCGTGAGTCCGGTGGGCGCGCAGGGGCTCATGCAGCTCATGCCGGGCACCGCCACCGAAATGCAGTGTGCAGATGCATTTGACCCGCGCGAGAACATCATCGCCGGCACCAAACTGCTTCGCCTCCTCTCCAACCGCTACAACGGAGACATCAACCTCGTCCTCGCAGCCTACAACGCGGGCCCCGGAAATGTTGCCAAGGTCGATGGGATCCCCTTCGAACAGACGCGGGTCTACGTGGAGAATGTCTACGCGGCCTACCAGCGATTCCTGGCGGCAGAGCGCCAACCCTAATCATCTCCGGAGTCGGCTTGGAACGGCAACGCATCGGCATCATCAAACGCCCCAGCTTCCGTGAAGATGTCTGGAACCTTCCCAATGTGCTCACCATGGGGCGCATCGCGGTTATCCCACTCATCTGCTGGCTGCTCGCAGAGGGCACCCCGCTCTACTGCCTGGTCGCCACCTGGCTCTTTGGGGCGGCCGCCTTCACCGACTGGCTCGACGGCTACATCGCCCGCAAGCGCGGGCTCGAGTCGATGACGGGCAAGTTCCTCGACCCGCTCGCCGACAAACTCCTCGTCATGGCTGTCTTCATTGTGCTTGTCCCGATGCACCGCATTCCGGTCTGGTTCGTCGTCCTGTCCCTCTCCCGCGAAATCTCCGTCACGGCGCTCCGTGCGCTTGCGGCGGGCGAGGGAATCATCATTGCAGCCGAATGGGGCGGGAAGTGGAAAACCGCCTTCCAACTCGTCGGGCTCGTCTGCCTCATGCTCCACTACGAGTACACGCTGCCGCTCGGCCTCACCTCGCTCGACATCCGCTTTCACCATGTGGGCATGGCGCTGCTCTCCATCTCGCTCTTCTACAGCCTCAACAGCGGCTGGGCCTACTTCCGTGACTTTGTCCGGGCTACCGACCCCCGCTCCAAGAGCAGCGCTGAATAGGCCGATGACACCGAGCCGCCGCTTTGCTACCCGCTCTTGCGGCAACGACTGAGCCGCTTCGATCTCCGCTCGCCGAGAGTCCCGTGTGACGACCCACTCCGACGCCAGCCTTCGGCCACCGTGGCCACGGAAGAAGCTGACCTTCTCGCCCGAAGTCCACGCGATGAAGGAGGTCTTCCGGCGCCATGAACTCCGCACGGTCTGCGAAGATGCCAAGTGCCCCAACATGTCGGAGTGTTTCAGCCATCGCGAGGCGACCTTCATCGTCATGGGTGACCGCTGCACGCGGCGCTGCAGCTTCTGCGCCATCCCGACGGGCAAGCCGGCACAGCTCGACGGCCAGGAGCCCATCCGCCTGGCGCGGGCTGTTACCGAATTGGGCCTGCGCCACATTGTGGTGACCGGCGTCGCCCGCGACGACCTCGATGACGGTGGCGCGGCCCACTACGCAGCCTGCGTCCGAGAGATCAGGACGCACAACCCGGAAACGACGGTCGAGGTTCTCACCTCCGACTTCCACGAGCAGGAGAGCGCGCTCGCGACGCTCCTTGCCGAAGACCTTCACGTCTTCAACCACAACCTCGAGACGGTCGAACGGCTCCACCGCGAGGTGCGCCCGCAGGCCCGCTACGACCGCAGCCTGCGCGTGCTCAAGCGGGCAAAAGAGTTGCGCCCCGACATCTTCACCAAGTCGGGCATCATGCTCGGCCTGGGCGAGCAGGATGACGAGGTCGAGCAGGTGCTCCGAGACATCCGCGCCCACGGCGTCGACGTGATGACCATCGGTCAGTACATGCAGCCGCTCAAGCGAAAGTCGGACGTGACGGCCTATGCGACGCTCGAGCGATTTGCCCGCTTCGAAGCGCTCGGCAAGGAGCTCGGATTTACGCTGACGCTCTCAGGCCCCTATGTGCGCTCCTCCTTCGCGGCCGGCGATGCAGCGGCGCTCCTCGGGTCGCGTCGACCTCCTCTGACGGAAGGGCAACTGCGATGAACAGCTCCCGACTATGCCCGCTGCTGGCGCTCACGCTCGCGCTCCTCTCTGCCCTCTGCTGGGCCGACCCTGCGGCGGCCCAAGGCGCACCAAGGCTGCGGCTGCTGGTGGCAGGAGCACCGGCTTCGGGACTCTCCGTCAAGCAGGCAGCAGATCTCGTGGAGGAGTCTGCCTACATCGCCGACGACCTCGCGCTCTACACGGTGAGCCGGGCCTACCAGGTTGAGGCAGTAGCCGGTCGCGATCTTGCCGCTACCGTCGCGCGCTGCGGCGGAAAGGAGGCCTGCCTGGTTCCGGCGCTTTCGGGCTCGCTCTTCGACTACGTGCTTCTCGTGCAGCCCACCGCCGTCCGCGACGGCGTCGAGGTCGTCTACAAACTCATCGACATCCGTGCCGGCATCACCGCCGCGACAACGCTCGCTCGTCTGCCGGGCCCCGTGGAGTTCTCCTACCTCCTCGGCGCCTGCCAGGAGGCTCTCAAGGCCACGCCCGACTACATCGCGCCGAGCATCGCGCCCGCACCCGCATTCGTGCAGCAGCAGATTCCTCCGCCGGTCATGTTCCCTGCTGAAGCGGAGGCGCAGGCAACGCAGCCCTACGCCTGGCTCTATGGCAGCGCCGCGCTGTTCTTCGGTTCGGGGACGCTGCTGGGGTTTGCCGCAGACGATGTGCAGCAGGAGTTGCAGGCCCGCCCGCACACCGCCGACCGCGTGAAAGCGCTGCAGGACGAGGGAGAGGCCAAGCAGACCTACGCGAACGTCGCCTTTGGCATTGGCGCCGCGGCGCTCGTGAGTGGCGTCGTCTTCCACGTCCTCGACACAGAGGACACGGTGGCATCGGGACTGGAGCTCCGCACCGACCTCCGCTCCGTCTCGCTCGACTGGCGCTTCTAGCGCCGTCGAAAGAGCATGCGCACACCTGGCAACCCGAGCGCGGAGGGACGCTCCAGCACGAGCCAGGTTGCCGTCGCATCGAGGCAGTACAGTTGATCGACCCCCAAGCCTGATGCGTAGTCGAAGCGCAGCGCGCCCGCTGCGGCAGACCACTGGCCCTGTTCGACGACGCCGAGATCGATGCGCTGCTCAGAGCAATTGCAGGCAGCACCCGTTACGCTGCAATCTCCGCCCAATGCGCTTCCGCGGCAGAAGTCCCCATCGCCATAGCAGGAGGTCGGGATACGGCTGTCCAGGTTGAGCAACCGCTGCGCGTAGTCGAAGCGGAGCAGCCCATTGTCGCGCAGTTCCATGACGCCCACAGCACTCCCGTTGGTGGCGTAGGTAGCGCTCGAACAGGTGCCACCAAGCGGGTCGTATCCCTCGGGAAAGGGGCAGTAGCCTGCGATCTCCCAGGCTCCGTTGGGCGCAGTCAGGCACCCTTTTGGAAAGGTCAGGCCGGCAAGTAGGTCTGCGCAGTCGGCAGACCCTTCTTCGTCTGGGGGCAGCTCGCTCACCCTGTCTTCGGCGCAACCTGCTGGCAAGCCAAGCACGACGCAGAGGAGCAGCCGCTCGCTGAGCGGGCTGCTAGGCACCACCGGCCGCGTGGAGCACCCGCTGCCATGCTTCGCGGGACTGAAGCAGGGCTGCTCGCTGCCTTGCCGGCGCAGCCGCCGCGCGGGCCTTCACCTCTGCAACGGTTGCCTCGAGCGCCCCGATGCGTGCGCGTGCGCCCTCGAGCGCTGCCCGAGACTCCGAGGCAACGCGACTGCTCTCGCCCACCGCAGCGGCGGCTTCAGCGCGGACGGTCGCGAGCTGCTGCTCGCGACTCGCAAGCCCCTGCGTCGAGGTCGCGAGCTCCGCAGCCCGACCAGCCTCTGCAGCACGGCTGGAGGCCAGCTCCTCGGCCAACCGAGCGGCATCTACCCGAGCGCCCGTCGCCTCCGCCTCAAGCCCCGAAACACGGGCGCTGGCGGCATCGCGGGCGCGCATGCAGGCGCCGAGTTCATCGCGCATCGCTTCGAGTTCTGCGCGGGCACGGGCTTCGCCCCGCTCCTCCGCCTCGTCGAGCTCCCCGCGCAGCCGCTCGCGCTCGCGCGCAATCGTTGCGAGTTCGCTGCGTAGCACGAAGAGCTCCGCATCCTGGGCGGCGCTACGGGCGCGGGTCTCTGCCATTTCCACGGCGTCGGAGCCATCGAGCAACGGGAGCTGCCGTGACTCGCCCTCTACCGCCACACGGACAGGACCACTCGCCGCGCTAGGCACCACACCCTGGTCGAGTGACGCCAAAATCTCCTCGGTCGAAAGGCCGAGCGCCTGGATCTCACGAAGCCGCTGCCGCGCGCCCTCTACCGTAAAGCGGTGGGCGTAGAGCAGGCTCCGGATGACCATGAGCAGCTCGATATCCTTGCGACGAAAGAGCCGCTGCTGCGACTTGGTCTTCGATGGCCGAAGCACCCGGAACTCACTCTCCCAGTACCGGATAATGTAGGGCTTGACCTCGATGAGCTTCGCGACCTCACCGATCTTGAAGTAGGTCTTGTCTGGAATGTTCAAGGCCACGAACACCTGCCCGCAGCGCTAGCTGCCGGAGCGCCCTTTGAGCGCGTCGTTGATGTGAGCCTTCAGCACCGGCGATGCCTTGAAGGTAACCACGTGACGCGCTGTGATCTCTGTCTCTTCGCCCGTCAAGGGATTGCGTCCCATGCGCTGGCGCTTGAACCGAACAGAGAAGTTTCCAAAGCCGCTCAGCTTCACCTGGTCGCCTGTCGCGACGGTCTCGCGGAGCATGTCGAACATGGTGTCGACCAACTCTGCGGACTCCCGCTTCGAGAAGCCGCCAAGCTTGGTGTGAATCGCGTCAGCCAGATCGCTCTTGGTCGTGGTGCTCATGAGACTTCGCATGTGGGGGGTGTCTCTGCCGTCTACCGCGCCACGGCGCGCATGACAACGAGAACGCGCAGCGGCATGGGAGCCGAAGTCTAGCGGGTCGAAGCCCCGAGTTCAGCGGTCAGACGCGCGACCACAGCCTGGTGTGTCGCCTCAATCTCGGCATCGGTCAGTGTGGCGTCCGGGCTCCGGTAGGTCACCCGGAGCGCGAGGCTCCGCTTGCCCTCTGCGAGCCTATCGCCGGCGTAGACATCAAAGAGCCGAACCGACTCCACCAACCCGCTCTCAAGCCCCGCAACACAAGACTGGACGGCAGCGAAGGGAATGGAGCCATCGAGAAGCAGCGCCACATCGCGGGTGGCATCCTGCGTGCGGCTCATGCGGGCGAAACGAACCGACGGCGCCGGCTTCGCAGCGATCGCCGCGAGGTCGAGTTCGCAGCCAAAGACCGCATCTCCAAGATCAAAGGCATCGAGCGTGGCGGGGTGAAGGCGCCCCACGTGGCCGACGACCTCGCCATCGGAGAGGACCGCCGCGCGGGCCGCGGGATGCAGCCACGCTGGCCCTCCGTCAACAGGCACGAAGGTCAGCGGCCGCCCGATTGCTACGCCTACTGCGTCTACGAGCCCGGTCATGTCATGGGCATCAAACCGCTCACCGGCGCCGGCCCAACGCCGAGCACGCTCGCCGGTTGCGACCGCCGCGAAGGTCAGCGGCTCATGCTCGCCACCTTCGGGGAACCGCGCGCCGAGCTCAAACAATGCGACCCGATCGCCACCCCGCGCAAGGTTGTGCGCCACATTGCCGAGGAGCCCCGCAAGCAGCGTGGTGCGCATCACGGACTGCTCCGCGGAGAGCGGATTGCTCAGCGTCACAAAGGCGCTCTCGCCTGTCACGGCCGTCAGCTTCGCCGGCTCGCCGAAGCCCCAGTTCACCGCCTCGCTCCAGCCGAGCCGCACAGAGGTATCGCGCACGGCCTCCACCAGCGCGAGCTGCGCACGGGTCTGAATGGGCTGCTCGGCCTGCGCCACAGGAGCGCCTACGCGACGCACGGGCTCTTCGCCGGGCCGCCCCTCAGGGAGCGTGGCGGGCAGCGCATCGAAGCCAACGAGCCTGCCGATCTCTTCGACGAGATCGATGGGCCGCTCCACATCACTCCGACGCGGCGGGACGGTGACCTGCCAGACAGCGCCCCGCTCCTGCCACGAAAAGCCGAGAGAGCCGAAGATGGACCGCACCCGCTCTTCCGAGACCTCCATGCCGAGCACCCGCGCCGTCATGGCGATGGGGTAGTCGATGACCTGCGGCGCGATGGCGCGTGCGATGACATCGATGGGCGCCGAGGCGATCACCGGCGCTGCGCCACAAGCCTGCTGGGTAGCGCCAAGCAGCGCGACGGTCCGCGCGACAACGGTCGGAATCCCGTGAGGATCCACACCACGCTCGAAGCGGTAAGAGGCCTCCGAACGCATCTTCAGCCGCTTCGCAGTGCGCCGAACACGCATCCGGTCGAAGTGCGCAACCTCGATGAGCACCGATGTGGTCCCGTCGGAGATCTCGGTGTTGGCTCCGCCCATGACGCCGGCCAGCGCGATCGGCCGCGCAGCGTCACAGATGACCAGGTCGCCCTCCATGAGCTGGCGCGCGCTGCCATCGAGCGTCTCGAGCAGTTCACCGGCAGATGCCGCCCGCACCACCACCTTGCTTCCCTGAAGTTCGGCGAGGTCGAAGGCGTGGAGCGGCTGCCCCTGCTCAAACAGAATGTAGTTGGTGAGATCGACCAGGTTGCTCACCGGTCGCTGGCCAACAGCCTGCAGCCGCCGCTGCATCCAGAGCGGCGAGGGCGCCACCTTCACGCCGTGCGCGACGATAGCGGCATAACGACTGCAGCCCTCTGCGTCGGCCACTTCGACCGTCGCGAAGGAGGAGGTCGCAGCGCCGGTCAGAGCGAGCTCCGGCGAGGCGGCAGGTGCGCGAAGGCTCCTGCCCATGCAGGCAGAGATCTCCTTCGCGAGCCCCACGATGCTCAAGCAGTCGGCCCGGTTGGGCGTCACGGAGAGCTCAAAGACAAGGTCGTCGAGCCCTACCGCGGCGGCGAAGGCCGAACCCATAACGAGCGCGCCGTCGAGCATCATCAGGCCGCCGTGATCATCGCCAAGCCCGAGCTCCTTGGCGGAGCAAAGCATGCCATGCGAGGCAACGCCTCGGATGGTTGCAGGCTGAACCTCCAGACCGTTCGGGATGCGAGCGCCGGGCAGCGCGAGCGGCACCACGCAGCCGGCCGCAGCGTTCGGCGCGCCGCAGACTACCTGCCGAAGGGTGCCGCTGCCGTCGTCGACCTGACAGACTTGGAGTTTGTCGGCGCCGGGGTGCGGTGCAGCCTCCACAATGCGGGCCACAACAACGCGTTCGAGGCCTTGGTCAAGCCGCTCGATGCCCTCCACTTCGATGCCGGCGGTCGTCAGCGACCGCGAGACCTCTGCGGCCGTAAGAGCCGTCAAATCTACCCACTCAGCTAGCCAGTTCCACGAAGCGCGCATGGCTCTCCTCTCCTGCGGTCTTGAGCACCGCGCTAAGCAAACTGCGAAAGGAAGCGATGGTCGTTCTCGTAGAAGTGACGAATGTCATCCACGCCGTAGAACAGCATCGCGACCCGCTCGACGCCGATGCCGAAGGCGAACCCTCCGAACACCTCCGCGTCCAACCCGACCGACGCAAGCACAGCAGGGTCGACCATGCCGGCGCCGAGAATCTCAATCCAGCCCGAATGCTTGCAGACCCGGCAACCACTACCACCGCAGAAGACACACTGCACGTCGACCTCGACGCTTGGCTCCGTAAAGGGGAAGAAGCTCGGCCGAAGCCGGATCTCCAACTCCTTCTCGAAGAGCCCACGCGTGAAGCGGAGCAGGGTCCCCTTGAGGTCAGCCATCGTCACCGCACGGTCGATGACCAGCCCCTCCACCTGGCGGAAGTTGGGGCTATGCGTCATGTCGAGGGTGTCGCAACGGTAGACCGCGCCGGGGGCAGCGATGCGGATGGGCGGCTCGTTGGCGAGCATCGTCCGAATCTGCACGGGCGAGGTGTGGGTCCGGAGGAGCCTGCCGTCTGTGGTCAGAAAGGTATCCTGCATGTCCCGAGCGGGATGGTCGGGCGGGAAGTTGAGCGCAGTAAAGTTGTGGAAGTCGGTCTCGACCTCGGGACCGAGCGCAACCTCGAATCCCATCTCGGAGAAGACGGCGAGCATCTTGCGCTCGACCAGACGCAGCGGATGCACAGCGCCGGATTCGGCGCGACGACCGGGGAGGGTGAGGTCCACGAAGGGGCCCGCGAGGTCGCGGCTGCGCGCTTCGCTGCGGAGACGGACGAGGTTCTGCTGCAAGAGCCCCTCGACACGGTCCTTGGCAGCGTTGACGGCCTGACCGAAACCGGGTCGCTCAGCGGGCGGAATCTCCCGCATGCGGGCCATGAGGGCCGCCACGGAGCCGGCCTTGCCAAGGAAGCGGGCCTTGGCGTGGAGCAGCACCTCCTCGGAGGGAGCTGCAGCAAAAACGGAATCCGCCTCTTCGATGACCGACTGG
>CAIWGR010000647.1 GCA_903912275.1 uncultured delta proteobacterium | reverse complement strand
GGTGCTGCCGCTGTCTTCCCCTGCTCCCACTGCTCCCGGCCGCCTGCTCGCAGCGGTCGTGCTCGTCGCGGCGCTGCTGGCGATCTCGAGTGCGGCGCTCTGGGTTCGGCTGGCCGATGCGCCGGCGGTGGTGACGGCCTTCTGGCGGGTGGCGCTCTCCACGCTGATCCTCTGGGCGGTGCAGCTGCGTCGCATGCCGCGGCTGTCGCGGGCCGGCTGGCAGGCGGCGGTTCTGGGCGGGTTGATGCTGGCGCTCCATTTCTGGAGCTGGATGCTGTCGCTGGAGACGACGAGCGTGCTGTCGTCGACGCTGCTGGTGACGACCACCCCGCTCTGGCTGGCGATGGCAGGCCGGTGGCTTCCTGGCGAGCGGCCGCTGCCGTGGCAGGGCTGGCTGGGACTTCTGGTGGCCTTGATTGGCAGCGGCGCGATGCTGCTGGAGGGGAGCCGTTCGACGGGCACCGAAGCGGTGACGACGACGGGTGCGGTGCAGGCGCTGCTGGGAGCCGTTTTCGCTGGGCTCTACTGGCTTGCAGGGCGGTCTGGTCGTCAGACAGACGAGGTGGGGGATCTTTCGGTGGTGTCGACCGGGGTTGCGGCGCTGGCCCTTGGGCTGGTGATGGTGGTACAGGGCCACGCGTTTGTCTCCGGAGCATCTCCGCAGACCTGGATGCTTTGGGTTATTTTGGCCATTTTTCCGCAACTTATCGGACACAACGGGCTACTCTGGGCGCTGCGTCACTGGAGCGCGACGACCATCTCGGTGCTGGTGCTGCTGGAGCCTGTGATTGCGACGGCCTTTGCCGCAGCGTGGGGCGAGGCCTCACCTTCGCCGCGCGCCTGGGCGGCTGCAGCGGTGGCGGTTGCCGGCGTGGCGGCCGTTGTCTGGCAGCAGCGTGAAACAGAGGGAGCGGAGGCGGTGGCCGATGCAGCCTAGTTTGCTCACGCCGCGCGCACCGGGGTGTTTCACGTGAAACAGCTCCAAGCCGCTACAGAGATCGTCCTACGGGTGATGGCGGGCGAGGCCTCGTTTAACGAGGGGCTCGCGGCCGTCGTCGCCTATCAGCGGCGGTTTAATGGCCCGCTTGCGGCCTACTGGAAGCGGCGCGGATTCACGACCGAGCAGCCGACGGCGGGCGAGGTGCCGGCGGTCATGACCGACCTCTTCCGGAGCGTCCGACTGACTTCGAGCGAGGCGGAGCCGACGATGGTCTTCCGCACCTCAGGCACCACCTCGGGGGCCCGCGGCGAGCACTGGCGGCTTTCGACAACGGCCTACGACGAGGGAGCCGCCCGTCACTTTGCCGCGATGGTACTGACGAGCGGCGAGCGCCGCCGCTTTGTGAAGTGGTGCTTCGATCCTGCGGAGGTGGCCGATTCGTCGCTGTCGCACATGGTGGCCGACTTGGAGCGCCGGTTTGGGATCGGCACGGCCCCGTGGCAGCTCAGCAGCGAGGGGCTCCGGGCGGAGGCGCTCGACGAGCTGGCCACGCTGCAGGAGCCGGTGGTGGTCTTCACGACCGCCTTTGCGCTCTCCTGGCTGCTCGAG
>CAIWGR010000646.1 GCA_903912275.1 uncultured delta proteobacterium | reverse complement strand
GGCGAAGAGCTGGAGCCACGGCAGACCGAGCGCGGCACCCGCGACCCAACCTGCCCGCAACACTTGCCGTCTGCTCTGCTGCATTTGCGACCTCGCCGAGCGGAACTTATCCCCCTGCCCGTGCTGTTGGTCAACCCCGCACGGCGACTTTCCCTCGCCCCTCCGTAACGCCTTCGCTAGACCGCTCCCATGCCTCGCCTCGCACGCATCTCTGCGCTCCTCTCTGCCTGCATCTCGATGGCGGTCGCCTGTGCGCCGGCACCCGCGCCGCCAGGACCGAAAGCGCCCACCGGGCCCGCTTCTGAGACAGTGGAGGCGGCCATCGTGCAGGCCTTCGCGGCGCTGGCCAGACCGGAGATCGACGACCCCTACGAGGAGCTCTTTATGGATCTCGCCCACCGGCGCTTCGGGCGACCGGAGGGCGCAACGGCGATGCCAGACTACGCGATGAAGGCGAACGAGCCGCCACAGCCGGACAAGCGGCTGATGGCCCGCTGGGGCAACGCCGCCCTGCCCTTCGACGCTTCCGCCATTGGCTCGATCGAGCGGAGCAACTCGAACCGTGGACTGCTGGAGGCGATGTACTGCAAAGAACAAGTAATCCCAGCGAGCTACGTCGATTACGCTCGCGACGCGATTTCAAAGGGTGGATACGACCTCACCCATGTACTCAGCGGCTACGCCTTCGCGAAGGAGGCGGGCTGCGCCTATCCGCTACCGAAGGAGGAGGTGGAGGCGATGGTGCAGACGACGGCCGCAATGCTTCCTGGAACGGGCATCACCGACCTGCAGCTCGAGGCAGCCTTGGTACTCGCTTGGGCGGGGCGGCGTGACCTGCTTCCGAGCGACCTGGCCGAGCGCATCCTCGCTTCGCAATGGCACAATGGCGGGTGGGCGTTCAACCTGAGAAGCAAGGTTGCTGACGGTCACGCCACCATGCTCGCAGTCAACCTGCTCCTCGAACTCAGCGCGACGCCGCGCGGCCCCGTGGTGGCACGATGAGGGCCGTACTCGTTGCCGCGCTCCTGCTCGGAGGATGCAGCGAGGCTGCCGACCCCGGTGCGGCCGTCGACGACACCCCCCTCCGCTTCGTCCCGCGCCCCTCCGCGGCCCTCGCAGCCGCGCCCCAGTGGGCACCCACGACACTCGCCGAGGCTCCCTGCCAGGGCAACATCATGGACACCGGCGGCCTCTGCGCGGCAGACTTCGACGGCGACGGCCACCTCGACCTGGCCATGCCGCGGCTCGGCCTCCCACCCCTGCTCTTCTGGGGCGACGGCGCCGTCGGCTGGCAGCAGCAGGAGCTCGGGCCGGCGATGGAGGCAGCAGGTTGCTTCGTGGCAGACCTCGACCGCGACGGCCGCCCCGACCTGCTCCTGACCGCGATGGCGGCCCCGGGCAACCGCCTCTACCGGAACCTCGGCGGTCGCTCCTTTTTCGAAGAGGCGCCGGCGCGCGGACTGGAGCTCGCCGTCGGACAAGACCCGCGCTGCCTCGGATTCCGCAGTGTCTCCGCAGCCGATCTCGGCCACGATGGCGACCTAGACCTCTACCTATCGCGCTGGGATGTGAACGAAGACTCGCCCGCGGGACGCCTCTTGGAGAACGACGGGAGCGGCCACTTTGCCGACATCACGGAGGCAGCCGGACTCGGCGGCGCGACCCATTTTGGGTACAGTTCGGCCTTCGGCGATCTCGATCGTGACGGCCGTCCCGACCTGCTGCTGGCCGGCGACTTCTCGACCACACAGGTCTTCGCGGGGACTGCGTCGGGCTTCGTGAATACGAGCCGGCCCTGGGGCATCGGAACGCGCGAGAACGGCATGGGCTCGCTGCTCTTCGACCCCGACGGCGACGGCGACCTCGACGCACTCCTCACCGGCATCCTCGGCGACCCGCTCGTATGCGGCCCAAACGCACCGCTCTGCGACGGGAACCGGCTCTATCGGAACGGCATCCCCGGACCCTCCAGCCGTATCGAAGCCGACTGGGGACTCAACGACGGGAGCTGGGGCTGGGGGGTGGCGCTCTGGGATGCCGACCTCGACGGCGACGAAGACATCGTGCAGACGACGGGCTACTTCACCCCCTTCCCCGACGGCGTGACAGAGGAGCTGATTGCTCCCTACCGGCCCTTCGAGCATGACCCAGTCCGCTTCTTCGAGCGCGACGGCCAGCGCTTCTCCGACCAGGCCGCCGCGCGAGGACTCGTCGACACAGCCGAGGGGCGGACGGCGCTCGCAGTAGACCTCGACAACGATGGCGACCTTGACCTCGCCCTGTCGCACAACCGCGGAACCGTGGAGGTCTGGGAGACGGTGGCGCCGGCCGGCAACAGCTGGCTCAAGGTGTGGGCGCTTGATGACAGCTGCCAACCCGCAGTCGGAGCCACTGTCACGCTCGAGACCGATGGTGGTCTGCAGCGCCGCTGGGTGCAGGCCAACAGCAGCTACCTTGGCAATGCGATCGGGCC
>CAIWGR010000645.1 GCA_903912275.1 uncultured delta proteobacterium | reverse complement strand
TGATTCGAGGACGAGCAGGAGCAGGGCGGCGCCGATGAACCATTCCTCACGCGGGATGCCGCGGCGCCCCGAGCCCCGTTCGTCGGTGCCAGCTTGGATCGCGAGCCGTAGGGCCTCCATGCCTTCGCCGGCCTGGCCGAGACGGACGAAGCGGCCGCCCGCGGCCTCGGCGATCGCGCCGAGGGTCTTCTCGTCGAGGCGACTCGTGACTTCTTCGCCATCCTTATCCTTCAGCGTCTCGAGCGAGCCGATGGTGCTGATGACGCGGATTGGTCCGCCGGAAGGCGTGCCGACGCCCACCGTGTGCACCACGAGCCCCTTGCGCTTGAGCTTCTTGGCCATCTCGATGCCACCGGCCTCGAGGTCTTCGCCGTCGGTGAGGATGATGAGCAGCTTGCGGTTACGGTTCGAATAGAAGGCCAGTTCGGCTTCCTCAAGCGCACGGCCGATGTCGGTGCCGACGACCTGGATGCTGCCGGTGTCGGTCTCATCGAGGGTGCGGAAGAACGCGTCGTAGTCGCGCGTGAGCGGGCACTGCAGGAAGGCTTGGCCCGAGAAGGCGACGAGCCCGACGTTGCCGGTGCCTTTGCGGCGGATGAAGTTGGCGATGGCGACCTTGGCCCGCGCGAGGCGCGTGGGGCTCATGTCGGAGACCAGCATCGACTTGGAGACGTCGAGCGCGAAGACCACGTCCTCGGTGGCGCCTTTCTGCTGCGACACCTCGACGCCCCAGCGCGGGCCGGCGAAGCAGGCGGCGAGCAGGGCGAAGGCCAGCGAGAGGGCGACGTCCTTAGTGCGTCGTCGCGCGGAGGAGTAGCCAGCGGTGAGGCGGTCGAGCAGGCGGGCGGCGGCGAAGCCGGCAAGTCCACGTCGGCGACGTCGCTCCGCCCAGCACAGCGCGACGAAGAGCACGAGGCCGCCAATGAGGGCGACGGCTAGGACCCAAGGCTGCTCGAAATGGAAGTCGGCGGTTTCCATGGCTCAGGGGGCGCGGGGCCGCAGGAGGCCCCAGCCGAGTTCGAGGAGGAGGAGCACCCCGGCGAGGGCGGCCCAGACGAGGCGGTAGCTTTCGTAGACGACGGATTCGCGGATGCGGACCTCGGTACGTTCGAGGCGATCGATCTCCTCGTAGACGCGGCTTAACTGGTTCTGGTCGAGCGCGCGGTAGAAGCGTCCGTTGGCGACCTTGGCCATCTTGCCGAGCATCTCGTAGTTGGCCGGGTTGATCGTCTGCATCGGGATCGTCTTGCCGAGGACGTCGCGGTAAAGTTGGCCGGTGCGCGTGTCGAAGCGCGGCAGGACGGTGGGTTCATCCTTGCCGAGGCCGATGCAATAAAGGCGGATGCCCAGGGCGGCAGCGAGTTCGGCGGCCGGCACGGGTAGGATGGCCTTGCTCATGTTGTCGTCGCCGTCCGTGAGCAGGATGATGACCTTGGAGCCTTTGCCCTTCGTGTTCTTCATGCGGTCGACGGCCATTGCGAGGGCCTCACCGATGGCGGTGCCGGTCTCTTGGACGATGCCGATGTGCATGCGGTCGATGCCTTTCTCGACCCAGATTTTATTGATGGTGAGCGGGCTGAGCAGGTAGGGTTTGCCCGAGAAGACCACGGCGCCGATGCGGTCGTCCGGTCGCTTCGAAAGGAAGTCGTAGATGACGCTCTGGCTCGCCTGCCAGCGCGTCACCTCGGCGCGCGGCGTGCTCATGTCCAAGGCCATCATCGACCAGGACAGGTCGAC
>CAIWGR010000644.1 GCA_903912275.1 uncultured delta proteobacterium | reverse complement strand
GATCTTCTTGCTGGCGTAGGTACCTTCGCGCTCGGAGTAGGCGAACATGAAGGCCGAATCGAAGGCGAACTCCTCGAGCGCGGCGCAGGTGGCGCGGAAGTCTTCCTCGGTCTCGTCAGGGAAGCCGACGATGATGTCGGTCGAGATGGAGACCTCGGGCATGGCGGCCCGCAGCTTGTGGACGAGCACCCGGAACTCTTCGAGCGTGTAGCCGCGGCGCATCTCCGTGAGGATGCGGTCAGAGCCCGACTGGAGCGGGAGGTGGACCGCATCGGGCACGTTGGGGAGCTCAGCGATGGTGGCGATGAGCTTGTCGCTGAAGTCGATGGGATAGGGCGAGGTGAAGCGGATACGCTCGATGCCGGGGACCTGCGCGACAGTGCGGAGGAGGTCTGCGAAGTCGACCTCTTCGTAGCGGTAGGAGTTCACGGTCTGGCCGAGCAGGGTGAGCTCCTTGAAGCCCATCTCGGCGAGTTCGTGGGCCTGGCGCAGGACTTCGCGGGGCGAGGTTCCGCGCTCGCGGCCGCGGGTGTAGGGGACGATGCAGAAGGTGCAGAACTTGTCGCAGCCACGCTGGATGGTGATCCAGCCGGTGACGCCCTCGGAGCGGGTGGGCGAGATGCCTTCGTAGGTCTCGCCCTTGTCGAGCCGGACATCGAGGATGGGGTCGCCCTGGCCTGCGCGACCGACAAGTTCAGGGAGGCGGCGGTAGGCGTCCGGACCGACGACGAGGTCGACATAGGGGGCCTCGTCGAGGATCTTCTCCTTGAGATGCTCCGCCATACAGCCGGTGATGCCGATGATGAGGTCGGGGTTGCCGTTCTTGAAGCGCCGGAGTTGGGCGGCGCGGCCGTAGACACGCTCCTCTGCCTTTTCGCGCACGGCGCAGGTGTTCATGAGGATGAGGTCGGCCTCGTCGAGCCGCGTGGTGGACTGGTAGCCGACCGTGGCGAGCGAGCCGAGGATGAGCTCGGTGTCGGAGATGTTCATCTGGCAGCCGTAGGTCTCGATGAAGACCTTTTTGGGGCTGTGCGTCGGCTGGGTCACGGAGTTCCTCGAGGTGGCGTTGGCGCTGGTTGGCTCGATAGCAGCGGGAGCGGCGCTGTCGCAAGGAATGGTCAGCCAAGCGGGAGCAGGAGTCTTTCGCGGAGTTTGCGCATGAGGCGGCTCTGCGGGAGGGTCTCGCGCTCGTCGGGCAGGACCCAGCGGCCGGTCTGGTAGCCGAGGGGAATCGGAGGCTCCGTGGCATCTTCCGTCGCCGAGCAGAGTGTGACCGTGAGTCGGATGTGGGTGAAGATGTGGAGGAGATCACCGTGGTGGGTGAGCGGGGCCGACGCGTCCTCCGCCGCTTCGATGGAGGCCAGAAGCGGGAACTCCCACAGGCCTCCGAGGAGGCCCTGTTCCTCGCGCTGGACCCACCACTCTGCGCCCGTGTCGTGCTGCCGAAGTGCGAGCGCGAAGCGGTGCTCTTCGCGCGGCGCCTTGGCCTTGGCCTTGAGGGGGAAGCGGGTGGGGTCACCCATCGCAGCCGCGGCGCAGCCATGCGACACAGGGCAGAGGAGGCAGGCGGGCGAGGTAGGGGTGCAGAGGGTCGCACCAAGCTCCATGAGGGCCTGGGTCCAGGCGCCGGGGCGCGGCCCTGCGGCGAGGTCGGCTGCGAGGCTGTCGATGGCGGCTCGTCCGGCCTTTGCATCGATCGGCAGCTCCAGCGCGAGCCAGCGGGAGAGCACGCGGAGGACGTTTCCATCGACAGCGGGGACGGGCTCGCCGAAGGCGATCGAGGCGATGGCGCCGGCCGTATAGGGGCCGACGCCAGGCACAGATTGCCAGGCGGAGGCAGTGGTCGGAATCGTACCGCCGAGCTGCTCAACGATGAAGATGGCTCCGGCTTGGAGGTTGCGGGCGCGACGGTAGTAGCCGAGCCCCTGCCACTGGGAGAGGACGGCCTCGGTGGAGGCAGCGGCGAGGGAGGCGACTGTGGGGAAGGTCTCGAGCCAGCGGTCCCAGTAGCGGCGCACGGTCTCTACGCGTGTCTGCTGCAGCATGACCTCGGAGACCCAGATGGCGTAGGGGTCGCGGGTGCGTCGCCAGGGGAGATCGCGCTGGTGATCATCGAACCAGCCGAGGAGGGCGGTGCGAGAAGCGGGGAGTGAGGATTGCAATTGCGAGGGGAGTGTTGCAGAGGGTTGCGCTCAACGCGCGCGGGCATGGGCCCGCCTGCCCGATACCTACAAGAAAGAAGATGCCCAAGCACCTCGCGCGGTTCGCGCTTTTTGCCCTGCCCCTGCTTGCCGCCTGCGGCACTTCCGACAGCTCGACGACCACGGCCGAGGTGGGCGACGTTGGCGCGGGGAGCGGCGGCAGCGATGTCTCGGCAGACACGCGGCCGGATTCGACCATCACGATTGATGTCACGGACACGGGTCCAGCGACCTGCGAGCGGGAGGATGCCTTCGCGCCGAACCAGTCCCGGGATGCGGCCTACACCTTCCCCGGGCTGGCATTCGAGAACGGCGACCTCTTTGCCTGCGCGGGCAGCGAAGACTGGTTTGAGATGCCAGCGACGGCCGGTCAGACGATTCAGGCCAAGTTCCTCGCCGGCGCAACGGCGGTAGGGCTCTCCATTCGGATGGAGCATGCCGCAGAGCCGGGGGTTTCGGTTGGCAGCATCGCAACGGACGCAACGAACGGCACGACCGTCTCCTACACCGCGACCGCAGACGAGATGGTCTATGTGGTGGTTGCCGCGGAGCCGACGGGTGATGGGCGGTACACGCTGAGCGTGGCGAGCGCCTGCACGAGCGACGCGCAGTGCCCCACCGGGACGGGCTGCCTGCTCTCGTCGGGCACCTGCGAGACGCTGGCGCCTCGGAGCTGCGGCGAGGACCTCTCGGAGCCGAACGACACCGCCTCGACCGCTGCGGTTGTGGAGCTGGTGGATGGCTCTGCGCTGCTCGAGGAGCTCTACACCTGCGCATCGGAGCCCGACTACTTCGCCGTTACGGTTCCCGAGGCGGGGACCCTGGCCATCTCGGTGGCCTTCCGCGCCGACGCGCTGCTTGTATTCCGCGTCTATGACAACACCGGTGCGCTGGTCTCTGACCTTGGCGCAAGCGCGGCTGCGTCGCCAGCGACCGACGCGCTCGCCTATCTCGCACCGGGCCAGTACTTTATCCTCGTCGAGGATGCCTCGACGACGACCTCGCTCGCCAAGCCCTACAGCCTGAGCGTGAGCTTCGTGGCGGGTGGCTGCCTCCGAGACAGTGACTGCATCAGCGTCGCGGGCCGGAGCCAGTGCGTCTTCGGCACCTGTCAGGCCTTCGCCCCCAGCGTGCCCGGCGGACCGGCTGCCAACTGCGATTCGGACAATGACTGCGCGGGCGACCTGACCTGCTTCTTCGGCCGCGATGGTCTAGCCTCGAACCGGTGCTCACGCGCCTGCACCGATGCGACGGCCTGCGCCGACTTCACGGGCGGCGACTGTATCGACTTCTTTGGCGGTACGATGTGCGTGCAGGGCTGCGCGACAGACTACGAGTGCCCGATCAACTTCACCTGCGACGTGCCGACGGCAACCTGCAGCTTCGTCGGTTGTGACGTGGATGCGGACTGCGGCGATGGCCGCGTCTGCCGCCGGACGGAGAACCAGGGCATCGGCTTCTGCACCACCATCGAG
>CAIWGR010000643.1 GCA_903912275.1 uncultured delta proteobacterium | reverse complement strand
GGGGCTCGTCGGCCTCGACGGTCTCGGCCCAGCGGAGGTGGAAGCGGGCGAAGAGGTCGGCATCTTCGCCGTTCGGGGGCCGGAGGAACTCGAGGTTGCGGAGGCGTGTGGAGGCTTCGTCGAAGCGTCCTTCGTCGGCGAGGGCGTCGATCTGGGCGACGGTCTGTGTCCAGGCTTCTTCCAGCATGGTCTGCGGCTCGGGGTGGAGCGAGGTTCTTTAGCCAAATTCGGGCGATCGTCTATGTTGGCGAGGTGGCGCCCGCACCGAAAGGGGCGGAGGCGCATCTGGAGTGAGGCTGGCCGCTCGGCTGCCGCAGGCGAGGACGAAGGTGGAGCGCATGAAGGCGAACTGGTGGTTGTCGTTGTGTTTGATGGTGGTGTCGACGGGTGCCGCCGCTGCTGGCCGACCTGTGACACTGGAGGAGGCGCGGCGTGCAGCCCTGGAGCAGAGCCTGGAGGGCGCGGAGCTGGACCTGGCTTTGGCGCAGGCGCGGAGCGTGGCGGAGAGCGCCTGGGCGACCCTGCGGCCGAGTGTGAACGTGACCGGGCAGCTGACCTACAATGACCACGAGACGGCGCTGAGCTACGACATCCCAGCGATCCCGGGCTTCTCGGAGGCCTCGTCGGTGAACCAGATTGTGACGCCGCAGTGGGACTACCGCGGTACGGTGACGCTCACGCAGACGCTCTTCAACCGCCGCGCTTATCCTGCGCTCGGCGTTGCGGAGTCGCTCGCAGAGGTGACGGGGTCGGAGCGTGCGATGGCGCAGTACCGGCTGGTGGAGGGTGTGGATGAGGCCTACTTTGCGGCGCTGCTGTTGGCCCGATCGTCGGAGGTTGCGTCGCGCAATTTGGCGACGAGTCGGGTGGAGCTGGAGCGTGCCGAGAAGCTGCTGTCGGGTCGCGTGGGGACGGAGTTTGCGGTGACGCGGGCGAAGCTCTCGGTGCAGAGCGCGGAGCAGGATGTGGCCTCGTCGGAGCTCGGGTACCGGCAGGCGCTCGAGTCGCTTGCGGCGCTGTTGCGGAGCGATGAGGCGGTGGAGGTTGTGGCGCCGACTGCGCTTCCGACGCCGCCCGCACGTGCCTCGCTGACGGAGCAGGCGCTGTTGAGCCGTCCCGAGCTGGCGCGGGCTGCAGGATTGGTGACGGTGGAGTCGCACAAACTGGAGGAGGGCGAGGGTCAGCTCTGGCCCACGCTTGCGGCGCAGCTGCAGTCCAACCTGCAGCAGACGACGGCCTTCAACGACGAGGCCTTCCGCTGGAACGCGGCGCTGGTCTTCAACTGGGATCTGTATGCGGGTGGCGCGACGGTGGCGGAGATCGACCGGCGGGCGCTGTCGGTGCAGCGGGCGGAGCTGGCGCAGCGTCGGGCCGAGGAGGCTGTGACGCGTGGGTTGGAGCAGGCCTACACGCGTTGGGAGAAGGCGGAGTCGCTGGTCGCCTCGTCGCGGAGCCGTGCGGAGCTTTCGAAGGCGCTGCTGGAGCAGGCGAAGCGGTCGGAGGCGGGTGGAACCGCGAGCCGTCTGGATGTGGAGCTGGCGCAGTCGCAGGCCTACGGAGCCGAGCTGGCGGTGGTGCAGGCCGAGGTGGAACAGACGGCCTCGGTGGTGGCGTTGTACCGGATGGCGGGTCTGGCGAAGCCGGGCGAGCCGCTGCTGAAGTAGGCGAGGCGACGATGGTGTTCGGATTCAAGTGGGGCAGTGGAGCGGAGCCGCCTGTGGGCCGGTCTCAGGCGCTGGTCATCAGTGGTGTTCATGCGGTGAGCGGACGGCCGATGCAGGCGCCGCCGCCGGAGGGCATGGAGGAGATCTGGTTCGGCATGGGCTGCTTCTGGGGCGCGGAGCGCCGGATGTGGCAGCGGGCTGGGGTCTGGGTGACGGCAGCGGGCTATGCGGGCGGTACGACGCCGAACCCGACCTACCGCGAGGTCTGTGACGGGGCGACCGGCCACACCGAGGTGGTGCGGGTTGTCTTCGACCCTGCCACGGTGTCGCTCGAGGCGCTGCTGAAGCTCTTCTGGGAGAGTCACGACCCGACGCAGGGGATGCGCCAGGGGAACGATGTGGGGACGCAGTACCGGTCGGCGATCTACTTCACGAGCCACCTGCAGGGTGAGCGGGTGCGGCAGTCGCGGGACGGCTACGAGGCGGCGCTCCGCGGTGCAGGTCGCGGCGGCATCACCACGGAGATTCTCGGCGCGTCTGCCTTCTACTACGCGGAGGAGTATCATCAGCAGTACCTCCAGAAGAACCCCGATGGCTATTGCGGGCTGCGCGGAACGGGTGTTGAATGTTCGGCCGCGGCGCCGGAGTAGGCGCCGGTTGAGGCAGGCAGGGAGCAACGATGATCAGCACGAACGACTTCAAGCGTGGAACGCGGATTGAGATCGATGGCGAGCCCTACGCCATCTCGGACATGACGACGCAGACGACGGGTGGCCGCGGCGGCCAGACGCTGTTCCGTTGCAAGCTTCGGAACATCAAGACGGGCGCGATGATGGACCGCACCTTCTCGGGTGGCGACCGGGTGAAGTCGCCCGACTTCGAGATCCGGCCCGCCGAGTACCTCTACGATGAGGGTGGCGAGACCTACTACTTCATGGACAAGTCGACCTACGAGCAGTTCCCGCTGAAGCGGAAGGATGTGGAGGAGGAGCTGCCCTTCATCCGTGCGAACGATGAGGTGCGGGCGCTGGTCTTCAACGGCAACTGCATCGGCATCGAGGTGCCGGCGACGGTGGAGCTCGAGGTGGTCTATGCGGAGCCTGGCGTGCGCGGCGACACGGTCAACGCGGCGCTGAAGCTGGCGCGTGTTGAGACCGGCCTTGAGGTCAAGGTGCCGCTCTTTGTGGAGGCGGGCGACCGCATCGTGGTGGACACGCGCGAGGCGCGCTACCTGCGGCGCGCCGGCGCCTGACCGGACGAAGAATCTGATTGCTAACCGGGCCGGAGCTTTGCCCGAGACCAAGGAGAAGAGCGATGTCGAATGCGGTCATTTTGGATGTGGTGCGCACGCCGATCGGCAAGCGCGGTGGAGCCCTGTCGACGATGCGCGCCGATGAGCTTGCGGCGCTGCCGCTGGCGGAGATTGCGCGGCGCGGCGTGCTCCCCGTGGAGACGCTGGAAGATGTGGTGATGGGTTGTGTGACCCAGACGGGCGAGCAGGGCTTCAACATCGCCCGCGTCGCGGCGCTGATGGCGGGCTACCCTGTGACGGTGGCGGGCACCTCGGTGAACCGGCAGTGTGGCTCGAGCCTGCAGGCGCTCAACTTCGTCGCGCATGGCATCATGGCCGGCCAGACCGATGTGGCAGTTGCGGCGGGTGTGGAGTCGATGTCGCGCATCGCGATGGGCTCGGACGCGGCGGAGATTTCGGAGAAGCTGACGGAGCGTTTCGACATCATCCCGCAGGGTCTGTCGGCGGAGCTGATCGCGGAGAAGTGGGGCCTTTCGCGCGGGGAGCTCGATGCCTTCTCGTCGATGAGCCACGAGCGTGCGCTGGCCGCGCAGGCGAGCGGCCGGTTCGACAGCGAGATCTTCGCGGTCCACACGGTGACGCCCGACGGCGCGCCGATTGTGGTGACCCGTGACGAGGGCCCGCGCGAGGGCTCGACCATCGAGAAGCTGGGCCAGCTCAAGCCGGCCTTCAAGACGAACGGCCTCATCACGGCCGCATCGTCGAGCCAGATCTCGGACGGCGCTGCCGCCGCGCTGCTCTCGTCGGCTTCGTTTGCTGCCAAGCATGGTGCCACGCCCCGCGCCCGCATCGTCGCAACGGCAGTCTCGGGCGTGGATCCGACCATCATGCTGACGGGTCCCATTCCGGCGACCAAGAAGGTGCTCGAGCGGGCCGGTCTGACCATCGCCGACATCGACCTGTTTGAGATCAACGAGGCCTTTGCCTCGGTGGTCCTGGCCTGGGCGAAGGAGACGGGCGCTGACCTGTCGAAGACCAACGTGAACGGTGGCGCTATCGCGCTCGGTCACCCGCTCGGCTGCTCGGGCGTGCGCATCATCGGCACGCTGCTGAACGAGCTGGAGAAGCGCGACCTGCGGTATGGTCTTGCGACCCTCTGCATCGGCTTCGGCCAGGGCGTTGCGACGATCATCGATCGCAAGCCGCAGTAGCCATCAACGATTCTACACACACAGAACTTCGGAGAGAGAACATGGGATTGCTGGATGGAAAGGTAGCGATCGTAACGGGTGCCGGCGGCGGCCTCGGTCGGAGCCACGCGCTGCAGCTTGCGCGCGAAGGCGCCCTGCTGGTCATCAACGACCTTGGCGGCGCGCGTGACGGCGTGGGCACGAGCTCGGCCGCAGCCGAGATGGTTGCGGAGGAGATTCGGGCGGCGGGCGGCAAGGCCGTGGCCGACTTCAACAATGTGGCGACCGAAGAGGGTGCTGCGGGCATCGCGAAGAGCGCGCTCGACGCCTTCGGCCGCATCGACATTCTGGTCAACAACGCGGGCATCCTGCGCGACAAGACCTTTGTGAAGATGACGCGCGACCAGTGGGACGCGGTCATTGCGGTGCACCTCACGGGCACGATGCTGGTGACGCGGGCCTGCCTGCCGGCGCTCATGGAGAGCGGCAGCGGCAGCATCATCAACACCACCTCGATTGCCGGCCTCAAGGGCAACTACGGGCAGTCGAACTATGCGGCGGCGAAAGCGGGCATCTGGTCGTTCACCAATGTGATTGCGATGGAGCTGGGCCGGTCGGGCGTGCGTGCGAACTGCATCGCGCCCATCGCCAAGACCCGGATGACGGAAGACATCGACATCGTCGCCGACGACCAGAAGCCGGAGTATGTCTCGCCGATGGTGGTCTTCCTGGCGAGCGACCTCGCAGCAGAGGTGACCGGTCGGACCTTCGGTTGCCACGGCGCCGAGATCATCGAGTACAAGATGCTGCTGACGCCCGGTGCGCAGCGTGATGATGGCCACTGGACGGCGCAGGAGATCTCGCGTCGTCTGCCGGAGATCGAGGCGCTCTCGGTGGGTGCCGCGCCGGCTCCTGCCGCGGCTCCCGCGGCTGCTGCGCCGGTGACGCCGGCTCAGGTGACCGACGAGGTCTTCTCGCGCATGGCGGAGGCCTTCCTTCCGGAGAAGGGAGCTGGCTGGACGGCCAACCTGCTCTTCGACATCAAGGGGATTGGCGAATACTCGGTCGCGATTTCGGGCGGCTCGGTGACGACGGCGAAGGGCAAG
>CAIWGR010000642.1 GCA_903912275.1 uncultured delta proteobacterium | reverse complement strand
GTCGCCGGCAGCGTGACGCTCCGGCTCCGCAGCGTGCCGCTCGATGAGGCGCTCGCCATCATCCTGCGCAGCAACGGGCTCGGCTGGGAGCAGCAGGGGAACATCATCCGCGTTGCGCCGATGACGGTCTTTGAGGCAGAGAGCAAGGCCCGCATTGATGCTTACGTGCAGAGTCAGGGGCTCGAGCCGCTGCAGGTTCGTCTCATCGCCGTGAATTATGCAGAGGCAGGCGCCTTGGGCGAGATCCTCGGCGGCGTGCTGAGCTCGCGCGGCAAGGTAAAGGTGGATGCCCGCAAGAACGCGCTCATCGTGACCGATGTCCTTGCCAACCTCGACACCGCCGAAGCGCTGGTCCGGCAGCTCGACACGCAGACACCGCAGATCCTCATCGAGGCGCGGATCGTGGAGTCGAACGACCAGTTCAAGCGCGACCTCGGCATCCAGTGGGGCGGTGACTTCCTCGCCGACCCCTCCATCGGCAACGCGACAGGGCTGCTCTTCCCCTCGACCGTCGGGATTGCCGGCGGCGCCTCGTCGGGCGACACACCCACCGGCGGCGGCAGCTCGACGCCGAACTATGCCATCAACCTTCCGGCCCCCGCCGGTCCGGGCAGCGGTGGCGCGGTCGGCTTCACCTTCGGCAGCCTTTCCGGCGCCTTCAACCTCAACCTCCGCCTCAGCGCCGCAGAGTCGCAGGGCTCGGTGAAGATCGTCTCGGCGCCGCGCATCACGACGCTCGACAACGAAGAGGCGAGCATCACCAGCGGCGTCTCGATCCCCGTCAGCGTTGTCTCAGCGGCCGGCGCGCAGACCGTCTTCTTCGACGCATCGCTGACGCTCACCGTAACGCCCCGTGTGACCCCCGACGGCAACATCATCGTCGATGTTACCGTCAACAAGAATGAGCCGGACTTCGAGAACACGGGCTCTCGTGGCGACCCCTCCATCATCCGTCGTGAGGCCAGCACCAAGCTCCTCATCCGTGATGGAGATACCACCGTCATCGGCGGCATTTTCCAGCGCAACACAGGCTCGTCCAACGTCCGTATCCCCTTCCTCGGCGCGCTGCCCCTCATCGGGCCGCTCTTCCGGAACGCGTCGCACACCGACGTCCGCAACGAACTTCTTGTCTTCCTGACGCCCCGCATCGTCAACCGCGACCTCTCCATCGATCGCGACGAGAACACACCCGACCTCCTGCCTCCGCAGGAATAGTGGCACCGCGCTGGCTCATCGTCGGGTCTACGGCGGCGGGCAAGTCGACCTCCGGTCGGGCACTTGCAGCAACCTGTGCGCTGCCCTTCACAGACACCGATCCGCTTCTCGAGCGTGAGCTCGGTGAACCGCTCCTGGATGCATTCGAGCGGCTCGGCGAGGAGGCGGTGCGCGAGCGCGAGAGGGCGCTGGTCTGCCGCCTGCTGGCGGAGCGTGACGGGGTGCTCACGCTCGGCGGTGGCGCCTTTGCATCGCCCGCTGTGCGCGCTGCTGCGAAGGAACATGGTTGGGTGACGGTCTACCTTCGGTTGCAGCCGGCGGAGGCCGCGGCGCGCGTGATGGCGGACGCAGTGCGTCGGCCTGGTTGTGACGGCGCCGATCGCACGCGGGCGCTGCTTGAAACCCGCTTCGCTGCGCGAGATGCGGTCTACGCGACGGCCGATGTCGTGCTCGACTGTGACGGGCTCAGCCGGCCTGCGGTGCTCGAAGGGATGGCCGCCGCGCTCGGTGCTGCGCGAGCGCCACATCCTGTTGCCTGGCTGGAGGGCGGGCCCGTGGCGCTTGCGGAGAAGCTGACGGAATTCGTGCCAACTGGCCGGCTCCTGGTTGTGGCCGATCGGCGGCTCCGCAACGAGGTGGAGGCAACGGTCGTGGCGCTCGAAGAGGCGGGTCGGAGCGCGCGTCTCATCTGGGTGGATGGCGGGGAAGCGGCAAAGACGGTGGCTGCGCTGAGCAGCCTCTGGACGGAGGCCTTTGCCGGTCCGCTCGATCGAGGCGATACTGTGGTGACCGTGGGTGGCGGTGTGGTTTCAGACCTGGGAGGCTTTGCCGCTGCGACCGTCATGCGCGGGCTGCCGGTGGTGCATGTCGCGACCACGCTGATGGGCATGGTCGACGCGGCGCTCGGCGGAAAGACGGGCGTGGACCTGCCGTCCGGCAAGAACCTGGTGGGTGCCTTTCACATGCCGGCCGCGGTGATCCAGTGGGGCGCGAGCCTCGCGACGCTCCCCGACGGCGAATTCCGTTCCGGTCTCGCTGAAGTGGTGAAGTGTGCGCTGCTGACGGGAGAAGAGGCGCTGGCACAGCTCGAGGCCGATGCGGTGGCGCTGATCCTGCGGGATGGCGATGCGATCGGTCGCGCGGTCGCCCTCGCGACACAGACCAAGATGGAGCTGGTCGCCCGAGATCCTCATGAGGGGGGGGAGCGCGCGCTGCTCAATCTTGGCCACACGGTCGGCCATGCCCTCGAAGCGGCCACAGGTTATGGGCGCTATCTCCACGGCGAGGCGGTGGCGATCGGTCTGGTGGCTGCCTTGCGGTTCGGTACCGCACTCGGCGAGACGGAGCCGGGCGTGGCGGAGCGGGTGGCTGCAGTGCTCACGAGGCTCGGACTTCCGACGGAAGCTCCGGAACTGGCTCCCGAAATTTGGAGAGAGGCGATCAGTCGGGATAAGAAGAGAACCGACGATGCCGTGAGGTTTGTCCTGTGCCGCAGGGCAGGTCACTGTACGTTGAAGATTGTGGAACTTGATCGCGTCGACGCGTGGATTCGGCGGTCACTTTCTGGCAACATGGACGATGTTTGATTCTGGTTTGGAGGATGAGATGCGAATCCTGCGCTCTGTGTGTCTGAGCCTTCTGGCGCTGCCGGTGCTCGCTGCCTGCGCCGATGATGCCCCCGCGATGTTCGTGAAGTACAACGGCCTGCCGGATGAAAACTGCGCGCCCGACCCGGGCGGCGCGAGTTACAAGACATCAGGCACCCTCGATCTGCTGATCGGCACCAGCTACATTCTCTATCCTGTGCTCCAGAACAACTTGGTCCCGTCCGAGTCTGTCTCGTTTGCGCGGCCCGCCGGTGGCGGAGGCCTTAACGGCGCCAAGTCGGAGATGAACACTGTCACGCTCACGCGGGCCGAGGTCACCCTCGACCTTCCGTCGACGCTTTCGGGCGTTGCCAAGAATCGGACCATCCCGCTTTCGGGCTCGGCAATGCCAGGCGAAGATTTCGCGATCGATCTGACCGTCATTCCCTCCAACGTGGGTAGTAACCTGCAGCTCAACCCCGCCTTCGCATCTGGCGATGCGGTCGAGATTGGCGTGCAGGTGAAGTTCTACGGTGAGACCGTATCGCACAACGTGGTTGAGTCGAACGTCTTTAACTTCCCCATCTCGCTCTGCCGCGGATGTGGCATCGTCTATCCGCCCGAGGCCAACACGGCGGAGTCGGGCGTGCCCAACTGTTCGAATCTCGACGGCGTGGCTGACTCCTCGGCCTTCGCCGGGAATCGCTGCAACCTCGGGCAGGACCTCGACACCGACTGCCGGCTTGTCTGCAGCGATCCGAGCATCTTCTCGGGCCGCCCCGAAGACTTCGACAAGGCCTGCAACGGCGCCAACTAAGCGCAGCTTCCGGGGCGCAGCTCAGCTCTTGAGTACGAAGCCCTGAAGCAACACGCCCAGATTGGTATTGTCGGTCGTCGACAGGATCTGCTCCGTCACGAAGGTGGCGACGCGTAGCGCGATGCGCTCCACCACGGCCTCCATCTTTGACTCTTCCGGCATGCGGCGCGACAGCACCGCGACCGCCTGATTTGCCACGGTCTCGTCGGGCTTGCCGGACGCCACAAGGCTGTCGAGCCAGGCAGTTGCCTCGGCCGGCGTCACGGGGCGCAGGCCCGCACCGAGCTCGATGCTTTCGGCGACGAGGACGGTGGCGAGCAGGCTGCGGAAGCCGAGGAGCTCCACAGGGGTGCGGTTCTTCTCGATGTTGAAGAGCAGTTCGATGAGCTCGGCCCGCGTCCAGCGGAGCCGGCCCATGAACCAGAGTTCGAAGAAGGCGAGGTCGGCCAGCACCAGCGATGCGGCCTCTACCTCGCGCATGGTACGAAAGGGGGCAGCCTCCTGCACAGAGCGGAGCGGCCGGTCGGAGAGGAGCCCCTCAAAGAGGTCGACCTCCTGCGCGCTAAGCAGCGACATGGGCTCGTCGGTGAGCGACATGTTGCCCCGCTCAAGCATGGTGCGGGCCTGGTAGGCGAGGCGTGTGGGGATGGCGTGGCCCGCGCGGTGCAGGTCGCGGACAGGCACGGTCAGAAGCGCCCGAGCGGCCTTCTCGGGGTCTTCGCCCGTGAGGAAGGCGAGCCCGAGTTCGATGCGGGCGTCGGCCTGCTCTGCGGCCTTTCTGAGATGGGAGATGTGGTTGGGTGAGCCACCATCGGCGACGGAGACCCGCTGCAGGAGGGCGCCATACTGGGCGACGAGGCCGCGCGCGGCTGCGTCGGGGAGCGAGCCACTCTGCTTGCGAACCAGCTCGAGGGCGCTGCGGGTGACGCTGCTCTGGGTGCCAGCGGGCCCCACCTCATACCAGCGTGTCTCGAGGTCGAGGGCGGTGATGTCGCCGACGGGCGTCGGGACGAGTTCGCCACCGGCGTCGAGTTTGCGCCGCTGGGCTGCAGCCCAGGCAGGCAGATCGATGCGGGCGTAGACAGCGGCGGCGTCGTCGAGGCCGACAAAGCCGAGGTCCTCGAGGCGGGCGTTGCGGAAGCGGTAGCCCTCCTCCTCCATCTGGGCGCTGAGCTCCCAGCGGGCGGCCTCGAGCAGGCGGCGGCCGTAGTCGAGGTCGTAGGCGTAGGCGCGGTCGAGGAGCATGCGGACGATGTCGGCGGGCTCGCCATCGTCGGGCACCATGATGGCGTAGGTTCCGTCGGGCGAGGTGAGCACCGGGGCATCGACACAGTCGAGGAGATCGCGGTCCTCTTCCCAGAGAAAGACCTGCGCGTGCTCCCGCATCCAGACGACGATGGGCTCGAGGTCGAGCTTGGCGAACCAGCGATGAAGCGACTCGTCGGGGCACCCAAGCAGGATCATCATCCAGTCGGCAAAACGCTTGTGCTCGAGCCGATCGCGGTTCCATCCGTCGAAGTCGATGAGCGCCTGCACCTGCTCTCCGGAGGCCAGCTCGATGAGCTCGATGGACTGGTCGAGGCCGGCGGTCTGGATGAGCGCGTGGAACTCGCGGGCGTCGAGCGCCTGCACGGCCTTCATGGGGCGCGGCAGGTTGAGGAGCGCATCGATCTTGCGGGCCGCCGTCTTCGCGGTGGTCAGGTAGGTGATGCTGCGGGAGGGAGGCTGGAGCGCGTCTGACAAGCCGAGGCCGGGGCACAGGAGGAGTGGCGCGAATCGCGGCTCTGCAGCGTAGCAAGACCGTCTGCAATGCGGTAGGGGAGCGCGGCGCGGGCTTGGCTGCGCGCGGATGCACGGGAAGCCAGCAGTGAAGGAAACGACGGCGCTTCGCGCCACCTACTTCCTCTATCTGGGGGCGATCGGCCTCATTGTCACCTATTGGCCGCTCTACTTTCGGTCCATCGGGATGACGCCCGCGGAGATTGGCCTGGTCTTCAGCGGCCGCTCGGTCATCAGCGTGCTCATGCAGCCGGCGCTCGGCTACATGGCGGTCAAGTATGGGCGGCCGACCGGCATCCTTCGGGTCACCCTCTGGCTTGGCGCCCTGCTGTCGCTGCTCATGCACCTGTCTACGGGGCTCGTTGCTGTCTGCCTGCTGATGTGGCTGCAGGCCTTCCCGGAGGCTGGCACGGTGCCGATGCTCGATACGACCATCGTCGGGCGGTACGGCTCGGTACGGTTCGGCTCCTTCCGCCTCTGGGGAAGCCTCGGCTACGGCGTTGCAGTGGCGCTGTTCGGATGGGCCGTGTCGGGCATGGAGGGGGGCGCGGCTGGCGAGATTGCGGTGGACTATACGCCGGTGCTCTACATGCTCGCCGCAATCTTCGTGTTTCGACTCAGGGAGACCCCGCTTTCGGCTGCCCCATCGTCCGTCGGAGGTCGGTTGCCGCGCGGCGCGGACTGGTGGCTCTTCCTGCTCTCGGGCTGGTTCCACTGGGTCGCGGTGATGAGCTACAACCTGTTCCTCGCCATCTTCTGCATTGACCATGGCTTCTCCTCTGCGGTCCCCGGCTACGCAGTGGGTGTTGCGATCGTCGGCGAGGTTGCCGCGCTCGCACTTGCCCCGCGCCTGTTTGCTCGGCGCGATGCGCGCGGTGTGGTGGCCTGGTCGCTCGTTCTGAGCATCGTTCGCTGGGTCGCCACGGCGATGGCGGTGTCCGCCTGGTGGTTGGTGCTCCTGCAGTTCCTGCACTTCGCCGGGTTCGGCCTCTGGTATGCAGGGCTCTTGCGTGAACTCGACCACTACGCGGAGCAGACGCCGCGGCCGCTGTTACAGAGCGTCTTTGCCTCGGTCGTGCTGGGCTGCGGCGGCCTCGCGGCAGGACTCATCGGCGGCCGCCTCGTGGGCTCGGAGGGCTCTTCCTGGGCCTTCTGGCTGGCAGCGGTGGCCGACTGGTGCGCCTTGGGCGTCTGGCTGATGCGGGGCCGCTACTTTGGGCGGACGAGCGCGGTTGCTACTCCGTGACGGTCGGTGTGCCGGCGGTGATGCTGGTGCCGATGAACTCCTGGCACTGACGCTGTGCTGCTGCGTTGCGCTGCGCGACAAAGTGGCCGTCGAAGCCCTCGGCGAGGTAGGGGATCATGAGGGCCGTTACGGGCACGCCAGCGCTCGACTGCTTGTTGCGGGAGACGGGGAAGGCCTGGGTATCTGCGAAGTCGGCGAGGGTGTAGCCGGCGGGTGTCCCCGCAGGGAGTCCGGCCGCTTCGGCGAAGGCCTTCATGCAGGGCTCGGGCGCGAAGCTGTCGCCTTGTCCGAGCGTCTGGAGCACATGGAGCGGGTTCCGACCTGCGGGGATGCGGCGGTAGAGGAGCGGCGCAAAGTTCACCGGGTCGACGGGATCGGTGTACCACTGCAGGATGGAGAGGACGGGGTTGAGTTCGTTCACGCTGCTGTTGTCTGTGAGCGATCCTGAGAGCGCGATCCGGACGCCCCTGGCGATGTCGACGGGCTGCGTCTTGTTGAGCAGCGAGAGTGTCAGCGAGCCGCCTAGGCCGGAGAAGATCGCCGACTTCACATTGGGCTCCAGTGCAGCGAAGAGGGAGCCCACGGAGGAGCCCTGCGAGTGTCCGAAGAAGTAGATCTTTGCTGGGTTGAATGCGATGGCCTGGCCGGTGGGGGAGGCGGCTGCGTCGACCGCGATGTTCTCTGCGAGGTAGGTGAGCAGGTGGAGGTCCGCCGCTCCCTGGAGGGTGTTGCCGCGGGCTGCCTTCGGGTTGGCGAAGTTGAAGTAGAGGGTGGCGGGGTCGCGCGTCGAAGCCCCGCGGCGTGGTCCGTGCGCGACGCCATCGTAACCGACAAGCGCGGCCTTTACGGGCTGCCCATCGACGATGATGGAGCTCATGCGTCCGGCCGTGCCGTCGTCGATCCCGCTGCGGAAACTCCCACCCGTGCCGTGGGCGTAGATGACGACGGGCCACCCATCTGCCGGCATGTCGCCCGCGGGGATGGTGAGGCTCAGGCGGAGCGGTTCGGTGCCTTGTACGACGGCCTTGCCTGCATCGACGACGACATCGCCGCCCTCTGTCTCTTCGAAGTAGGGGCGGGTACCGGCCTGAAAGATGGGGGCGGTAACGGTGGCGTGCAGCTCGGCGAAATCACCGCGCACGACCGAGCAGAGGTCGTCATCCGAGGCCGCTGCGTCCGTGGAGCAGGCGCGGAGGTTCGCGAGCACCGGCGTAGGCAACTCGCGTACGGCAGGGCGGAGCGCACGCGCCTGCGCGATGGGGTCCATGGTGGTGAATACCGCAGCACCCATGATGCTGGATGCGGGGATGCCCTGCGCCGCAAGGAACTCGCGGAGGGGCGCATACTTGGTCCAGCCGTCTGCAAGCTCCGCGTCGACGGGACGCGTAGCACCGATCACCGCGGCGAAGTCTGCATCTTGAACCAGACGTTCGTTTTCGTCGTTGATCACGCCGTCGGTCAGGTAGACGGCGTAGGTGGTGTTGGGCTCGAGCGGCGAGCGGAAGGAGGGGTGGATGGCCACGTAGTTGTGGCAGATGAACTTGCTCCGTCCATTGGTGACATTCCAGCCGATCGAGGCGCCGCGGCCGAAGCTGGGCGAGTCGGGTGTGATGTTGACGATGCGGAGCGAGCCACCCGTGCCACCCTGGATGCTGGCGAAGTTGGGTGCCTTGGAGAAGCGGAAGTAGATGGTGGGGTTGGTCGAGAAGCCCTCATCGAGCCCGCGGAGGGTGCGGAGATAGCTCCCCAGCACATCGCCGCCGAGGAAGCGGACGCCGGGGTCGGGGAAGCCGTCGAGATTCATACCTGTGTCGGTGCGGCGGATGTCGTTGGGGAAGGGGAGGCGGAAGAAGTCGGCGAGCGGCTCTCCTGCCTTCGGGACCTCGAAGAAGATACGGAACGGGCCGGTTTCGGCGGTGGGGTCTGTGCACTCGGTGTCTGGCAGGAAGGGGAAGCCAGCGGCGGGGAGCAGACAGAGCCCCTCCACGCCGCAGAGCAGCGGCGCGGCGCAGTCGGAGGAGGTGGTGCAGGCCTCGCCGATGTCGAGCGTTCCTGGCGTCTCGCAGATGCCACCAAGGCCACGGTAGGAGCAGCGCAGACCTTCGCCGCAGTCCTGTGCCTGCGTGCAGGGTGAGCCGTCGACGCCGGGCCCGGCCTCGAAACACTGGCTGGTGGTGCCGCATACGAGGCCGGCAGCGCACTCTCCGCTGATGATGCAGCTCTCGCCGAGCTCACGGTTGGCCGTGGGCAGGCAGGCGCCGCCAATGCAGGTGAAGTTGGAGCGGCACTCGGTGCTGGCGACGCAGCTATCACCGAGGAGCGAGCCAACAACGGGGCGTCCATCGGGTCCGACAGGTGTGCCGTCGGGAAGTGTTCCGCCGGTGTCGCTGCCTGTGTCGGTTCCGCCGATGGGGACCCCGGGGCCTTCCAGGGCGTCCGGTAGGTCGATCGCATCCGGATCGGAGAAGGCGGCGCAGGCGGAGAGGAGCGAGAGGGTCAGGGCGAGGAGGGCGTTCGTCTTCATGAGCCGGACCAATTCAGGGTTGGAAGTTTGAAGCATCTACACCCTCGGCGCAGAATCCGCGAGAGATGCGGGGGCCAAAAACGCCAAACGGCGAGGTCTCCCTCGCCGCAGCTTCTGTCACGCCGAAGCGTGACAGTCACCCGTTAGGGGGCAGCAGGAGCGACGGGGGTGGCGGCGAGGGCCGCGCCCGACATGGAGAGGCGGAGGCCGACGGAGATGGCGTCGGGGATGGTGTTGCCGTTGGTGTCGACGTCGATGAGGCCGAGCGTGGGCAGGGCCGGGGCGAAGCCGCAGACGGTCGAGAGGTTGCCGCAGATCAGGCCATCGGCGTCGGTGCAAGCCGAGTCGTTGATGGTGATGTTCGGGTCGCAAGCGACGTCGTACTGGTCGGTGCCCTCACCGGCGATGATGACGACCGCGTCGGGCGCGATGCCGGCACAGGCGCAGTCGTTTGCGAGGTCGTTGAGGATGCCGATGACCTGCTCAACGGGGATGACGCCGCCAAGCTTGCCGCCGCCCCAGACTTCGGAGACGCCGTCGCCATCGGAGTCGATGTCGGCGTCGTTGGTGAAGATGCCCGAAGCCTCGGGGCGAACGTCGGCTTCGATGGTGGCCTGCTTGATGGTGACATCAAGCGTGAGGAGGCCCGGGATCGGGATGGTGAGGGGGAAGTCGCCGGGGCCAGCGCCGAGGACGTTGCTGTCGATCGAAGCGGACTCGAACTTGATGAGCGGCTTGCCGTCGGCGTCAAGCGAGGTGGGCTGCACCTGGAAGATGCCTTCGCCGCCCTTGAGGGCCGGGTCCCAGGTCTGGTCGCCCGAGCCGTCGCCGTTGACGTCGTTGGTGGCGAGGTAGAACCAGAGCTGGGTCGCGCCCGTCTTGGTGGTCTCGTCAAGGCCAGCGTACTCGAGGAGGAGGGCGATGCTGCCATCGGCCACGGCGCTGTCGAGCGTCGCCTGGATGTCGGTGTCGGGCGAGATGGCGCCGAGAGCGCCCGTGAGGGTACCGAGGCCGTTGTCGGTCACGCCGTCGCCGGTGAAGTCAAAGCAGCACTCCGCGGCGGTGCCCGCCTGGGGAAGCTGGATGCGCCAGACGTAGGAGAAGGGACCGGAGAACTGAGCGTCGGTGGGGACCGGCGTGGTGTCGGCGGTGCCGGTGTCGGCGGTGCCGGTGTCGGCGGTGCCGGTGTCGGCGGTGCCCGTGTCGGTCGAGCCCGAGCCCGTTCCCGTGTCGGTGGCCGTATCGGCGGTGCCGGTGTCGGTCGTCGCGGTCTCTTTCGCGTCGTCACCACAACCAACCACGCCAAGACCAAGACCAAGTGCCATCAACAGGGAGAGCTTCTTCATCGGGACATTCCTCCAAATTGCCGAGACAGTCTCAGCGTTGTTGCATTCATTGCGATTCCGCTCCGCAGCGGAACCTTCCACGTGAGCGCTCTTAGTAGGTTTGCAAACGGGAGACAAGATGTGACTGGGGAGGGTTGCAGCTCGCACATCGGGAGCGACGGTTGCGGTTGACGGCGGGGGGGGCGGGCCTACAGCATGTGCTCGCAACCTAAGGGGCCACCGTATGTCGTCATTCGTTCACCTGCACGTTCACAGCCACTACTCCATGCTGGATTCCACCGTGAAGGTGGGGGCGCTTCTCAAGCGGACGGCGAAGCTGGGGATGAACGCGGTGGCCATCACGGATCACGGCGTGCTCCACTCCTGCATCGAGTTGCAGAAGTATTCGAAGGACTCGGGGGTCCGGCCCATCTTCGGCGCCGAACTCTACGTTCAGCCCGAGCGGGCCGAATCGGGCCGGGAGCGGTTCTACCATCTGGTGCTGCTCGCGGAGACCCTCGATGGCTACCGCAACCTGGTGCGGCTGGTGTCGCGCGCCTCGATGTCGGCCAATGTGAAGCGGGGACGCCCCATCACGACCTACGCCGATCTGGAGGAGTTTCACGAGGGGCTCATCGCGCTGTCGGGCGACATGGGTGGCGAGATCCCGCAGGCGATCCTCCGCGGGGATACCGGCTCCGCCACAACGTTGGCCAAGCGGCTTCATGGCCTCTTCGGCGAGGGGAACTTCTTCTTCGAGCTGCAGCGGCACGAAGATCTTCCTCAGCAGCAGCAGGTGTGCGATGCGCTGGTGGCGCTGGGAGAGAGGCTCTCCATCCCCTGCGTGGCCACCAACAACGTCCATTACCTGGCGCCCGAAGAGGTGGAGGCACACGCCTTGCTCATGTGCATCGGCATGGAGAAGCGGGTGGACCGGAAGGTGCTGGCGGGCATCCCGCTGCGTGACCTCTTCCTGAAGTCGCCGGACGAGATGGAGGAGACCTTCTCCGATCTGCCCGAGGCGCTCGCCAACACGGTGCGGATCGCGGAGCGTTGCCGCGTCGTCATCCCCACGGGTGGCAACTACCTGCCGGACTACGCGATTCCGGGCGGCGGGAGCCCGTCGGAGTTCCTTCGGGAGACGGCGGCGGCCGGGCTCGAGAAGCGGTTCGACGAGGTGGCGCTGCTGGGCTGGAAGCCCGATCGCCCGCACTATATTGCGCGGCTCAACCTTGAACTCGATGTCATCATCAAGATGCACTTCGATGGCTACTTCCTCGTCGTCTGGGACTTCATCGACTGGGCCAAGCAGCGGGGCATTCCTGTCGGTCCCGGTCGCGGCTCGGGTGCCGGCTCGCTCGTCGCCTGGTCGCTTGGCATCACCGATCTCGACCCCATCCAGTATGGGCTGCTCTTCGAGCGGTTCCTGAATCCGGAGCGGGTCAGCATGCCCGACTTCGACATCGACTTCTGCCAGACGCGGCGGGGCGAGGTCATAGACTATGTGACCAAGAAGTATGGCGCCGATCAGGTGGGGCAGATCGTCACCTTCGGTCAGCTCAAGGCCAAGGCGGTTCTTCGCGATGTGGCGCGGGTGCTCAACATCCCCATCTCCGATGCGGACCGGATCGCGAAGCTCATCCCCAACGAGCTCAACATCAAGCTCGCCGATGCCTACGAGAAAGAGCCGCGGCTTCGCGAGGCGATCGCGGAGTCGGAGGTCAACGAGTATCTCTACAAGATCGCGCTCTCGCTCGAGGGCAACATCCGAAACGCGGGCATCCATGCGGCCGGCG
>CAIWGR010000641.1 GCA_903912275.1 uncultured delta proteobacterium | reverse complement strand
GGGCTGCTGCTCACCGTCGGCTTCCTCTACCCCGCCTTCTGCGTGCTACGCGAAGCGTTCGTCGACCCACGCGACGGCGGCTTCACCTTCGGCTACGTCCTCGCCGTGCTGCGCGACCCGCTGTACCGGGACGGCCTCATCAACGCCTTGCTCCTCGGCCTGGCCAGCACGCTCGTGGCGGCCCTGCTCGCCCTGCCGCTCGCGCTGCTGAACCACCGCTACAGCTTCCCCGGCCGCGGCTTCCTCGCGCTGGCGCTGCTCGTGCCGATGATCCTGCCGCCGTTCGTGGGCGCCATCGGCATCAAGTGCATCCTCGGCACCGAGGGTTCCTTCAACGCCCTGCTGGCCGGCCTAGGCTGGATGGATCCGCTTCACCCACGCGACTGGATGGCCGAGAACCGGTTGTTCGGGATCGTCGTGATGAACGCGCTCCACCTGTATCCCATCCTCTACCTGAATCTCGCCGCTGCGCTGGCACAGATGGATCCGGCCATGGAGCAGGCTGCGGCCAACCTCGGGTGTTCACCTTGGCGTCGCCTCACGCGGGTGACCCTGCCGATCATCACCCCGGGACTGTTCGCCGGCGGGGCACTCGTCTTCATCTGGGCCTTCACCGAGCTCGGCGTGCCGCTCGTCTTCGACTTCCCGCGCGTGGCGCCGGTGCAGATCCTAGACGGCATCAAGAACCTCGACCGCAACCCGCTACCCTACGCCCTCACCACCATCGTGCTGCTCGTGGCCGGCGGCGTCTTCCTTGCGTCGAAGCTCCTGTTCGGCAGCGGGCGGCACGGCGCGGCGCCCCGCCCGAGCCTGCGCTCGGCTCCTCAGCCGTTGAACGGCTGGCGCGGCTGGGCCTGCAGTGGGCTCTTCGCCGGTGTCGCCATGTTGGCCTGCCTGCCGCACCTCGGCGTGATCCTGATGTCGGTCTCAGGCCATTGGCATAACTCCGTGCTGCCAGCCGAGCTGACGCTTGCGCACTGGCAGGAGTCCCTCGGCAGCGCCCTGGTAGTGCCTTCCATCCAGAACAGCCTGTCCTATGCCGGACTCGCCACCATGGTCGCGCTGGTGATGGGGATTGCCGCTGCGTGGGTGATCGCGCGCTCCGACCTGCGTGTCCGCCACCTCCTGGATACCCTCACGATGTTGCCGCTCGCCGTGCCCGGACTCGTCCTAGCCTTCGGCTATCTCTCGCTGTCTCAGGAAGGCAAACCCTTCGCCATCCTCGTAGGCGCCGGAGGCAGTCCGCTCCTGCTGCTTGGCCTCGCTTACGCAGTCCGTCGCCTACCCTACGTGACGCGGGCAGCGGTCGCAGGCCTGCAACAGTGCGACCCCGTCCTCGAACAAGCCGCTCGTTCCATGGGAGCCTCGGCCTGGTCCACCCTGCGTCGCATCTCCCTTCCCTTACTCGGGGCACACCTCGCCGCCGGCGGCGTGCTGGCGTTCGCCTTCTCCATGCTCGAGGTGAGCGACAGCCTCATCCTCGCCCAACGCGCCGAGCACTTCCCGATTACCAAGGCAACGTTCGCCCTCATGAGCGCGCTCGGCGACGGCCCTCAGCTGGCTGCAGCCCTTGGGG
>CAIWGR010000640.1 GCA_903912275.1 uncultured delta proteobacterium | reverse complement strand
GAGATTGCGTCGCTGTCGCGGGAGCTGCTCGCCTTCGCGCGGGGCGAGAGCCGGCCGCTCTACACGAGCATGCCGCTGGACGAGTTGTCGGCCGCGCTCGAGGAGATGCTGACGCTTGAGCTGGCAGGCCTTCCTTTGCGGCTCACGGTGGTGGCGCAGTCGACGGCCAGCCTGCAGGTTGCGCTGCTTCCCGTGAAGCGGGTGGCTTCGAACCTGGCGCGGAACGCGGCGGAGGCGGTGGCCGCGGGCGGACGCATCGAAGTGAGCGTCGCGGCGAGCGACGGGTCGTTGCTGCTCGCTTGCGACGATAACGGACCGGGGGTCTCCGCGGAGCTACGGGAGCAGGTGTTCGGTGCCGGCTTTTCGACCCGTCCGGGTCGGGGACGCGGCTTCGGTCTGGCGCTCGTGCAGGAGATTGCCGCTTCGCTTGGCGGCGAGGTCTGCCTCACCGACAGCCCGCTCGGCGGCGCCCGGTTTGAGGTGCGGCTGCCGCGCGAGGAGAGCGGCAACGCGTCCACGCGGTGAGCGGCTAGGGCTTCTTGGGCGCCGCCGCGGGCTTGTTGGGCGCGGGCGGTGCGGCGGGCGTGGGGGGTGCATCCTTGGCCATCGCGGGAGCGCCTGAACCCGAGCCTTCAGCGGGTGCCGCGGCGCGTGCCTTGATCATGGTGACCGCCATCTCGGCGACCTGCTTGAGCTCGGGGATTTCCGCGAGCTGCTGCATGGCGACGAGCTGCGGGATGGCCTCTTCGGTGCCGACCTGAGCGAGCGCTGCGGCGGCGTTGCCCCGCACATCCACAGCCTTGTCGTCGAGCGCCTGCAGGAGCGCTCTGGTGACGGGAGCGCTGGTCCCCGCGAAGGCGAGGCTCTGGATGACCTGAATTTTCTGCGCGTCGGGGATGGCGCTGTTGAGCTTCTCTCCGACAGCAGCTGCCTGGCGTTCGAACCGAACGCCCATCTCCTGCGCATCTGCGGGACGGTTGGTCTCGTTGTAGTTCTTCTGGAGCGAAGCGTAGGCGGGCAGGAACTCGGCCTGAATCTGGATGGCCCGCTTGAGGGCCTCTTCGGACTCGGGATACTTCTTCATCTCGAGGTAGAGGCTGCCGAGGACGAACTCGAGCTGCGCGTAGGCGGGGGTCTTCTTGCGCAGGTCGAGGAGGGTGGAGAGCGCTTTGTCCTTGTTGCCCTCTTCGGAGTAAATCTCCGAGAGCATGAGCATGCTAACGGCCTTGAGCTCGGAGAGGGGCTCGGTCTCGGCGATTCCAAGGAGCGCAGCGGTGGCCGAATCACGGTTGTTGCTCTGGAGCGCCTTGAAGGCGAGCTGCTGGAGCTCCTCCTGGCGGGGCGTGGCCTTTGCGAAGCCAGAGCCATCGAGCTGCGCTGCGGCGGCACCGGAGCCGGAGCCGGAGCCTTCAACGGCTGCGCTGGCTTCTGTCTTCTTGGAGCAGCCCGTCGCGAGGGCGAGGGCAAGGAGGGCGAGGGCGAGGTTCTTCTTCATGGCAATGCGTAATCCAGTGGCTCGAAGTTGGTGTGGCCGGAGACCTGAAGTCCGTAGCGGGCTTGGACCGTGGCGGTCGCGGCGTCGGTAACGAAGAGCAGGTTCTGCTCCGGGAGATAGGTGAGCGCCACGGTCGCGGCGCCCACAGCGAATTGGGATGAGAGAGCGTAGGAGGTCAATCCGAATCGGATCTCGGTGCCTGCGGCGGTGGCTGCGGGCAGCTCGATGCCGAGTCCGCTGAGGTGGCGGAGTCGCTCGCTGGGCGCGAACCGGGTGCGAGCGGCTTGGTGCGCTGGCCGCTCGACACAGGAGCCGTCGAGCTCGGCGGACGAGGAAGGGCTGCCGAGTGAGGCGGCGCGGCCGGAGCTGTCGTCGAGGCGCGAGACCCAGGCGTCTGCGGCAAAGATGTTGAAGGCGAAGCCGGTCGGGTAGCAGGTCGCAGGCGGAAGTGCAGCTCCTCCGGGAAGGGGCGAGAGCGCGAGGCGGCCTCCGGCGACCTCGGTCACGGCGTAGCGCAGGTCGGGCGGCGCAGAGAGCGCTGTGACGGCGCGGCCGAGGTAGGGGGCACATTCGGACAGGGTGGCACGGCTGTCGAGAACCGGGATGCGTCCAAGGACGAGCGTGTCTCCGGGCTGTACGCCGGCGTCGCACAAGGAGACCGAGCTGCTGCAGAG
>CAIWGR010000639.1 GCA_903912275.1 uncultured delta proteobacterium | reverse complement strand
GACGGACGACATGTCTGGGTGGGCGGCGTTGATGCCAAACTCCGCTGCTGGGACCGCTTCGACGGCAGGCTCCGCTGGGAACTGGCCGGAGGACGCATGTTCAAGAGCTCGCCCTGCCTGCACGACGGCAGGCTCTATGTTGGCAACGTCGACAACCTCATCCGCGCGGTCGATAGCCTCACCGGCCAGGTCATCTGGACCCACGACACGGGCGCAGACTGCGATAGCTCCCCCATCATGCACCAGGGGCGGCTCTACTGCGCAGGAGAGGCCGGCTTTCTGCGCGTCCTCGACCCCGCGACGGGCAAACTCCTCTGGCGCCTCGACCTCGGCGGACATGGCGGCCCGCCCGGCTCCTGCGGCGCGGAGGGCTCGGTTGCCATCGACGGCGACGAACTGTTCGTCGGCACCTTTGACGGCACGGTCCACTGCATCAGCATCGCCGAGCAGCGCATCCTGTGGCAGTTTCAGACGGGGGGCGACACCGATGCGACCGTGGCGCTCACGCCCGACTGCTACGTCGTCGGCGCCGAAGAGGAGTCGCCCCGGCTCTACTGCGTCGACCGCAAGACGCACCAGCAGCGCTGGTCCATCAACAACGGAAGCGGCTGGTGGGCGAGTGCCGCCATCGCGCAGGGACGGGTCTATGCTGGCGGCAACGACGGCTACCTCTGGTGCATCGACCTGCAGACCGGCGCCGTCCTCTTCAAGGTCAAAACCGGCGGCCCGGTCTGGTCGTCACCCTGCGTCGTTGACGGCAAGGTGGTCTTCGGAAGCCACGACGGAAAAATCCGCATCATCGACGCGACGACCGGCGCACAGCTCTGGAACTACGACACGGGCGAGCGGGTCCTCTCCACCCCCTGCATCGTGGACGGCTGGCTCTACATCGGCGGCTCCTGCGGCCGCTTCTTCGCCTTTCACTAACCCTTCAGCCTGACACAGCTCAGGTCCACCTCCACCGCGTCGGCATCGGCGGCGCAGGTGGTGGGGCAGAGGAGCATGGCGGTCGGGTTGGCACGGTTGTCGAGGTACCAGCCACCGTCGGCGCCACAGGCCGCGGCATCGAAGACGGCGGGGACGGCGCTGCTCGCGGCGCCTGTCACGGAGCGGACCGAGATGGCCGTGTAGTCCACCTCATACTGGTCGCCGGGTGACGGCAGCGCGAAGGTGCAGGGCACAGGGTCGCTCAGCGAGATGCGCTCCCGAAGCGAGGCAAACAGCGGCGACCAGTCGGGCTCGCAGATGGAGAGCTGCAGGCCGTCGTGGAGTGTGGCGAGCTGCAGGTACTGCTCACCCCGCCCGTCGCCGCAGGAGCAGGTGTCGCCGAAGATGCCGCAGCCGTCGATGTAGCCCACGAAGTCGACGATGGCGTGCGAGGTCCAGCGGCCGGCCAGCCCCACCGTCGTGTCGGCAAAGTTGGCGAACTGCGAGGCCATGGTGCTGCCCCGCTCGTCGTCGTCGGTCACAAAGACAAAGTGGACCCGCGAGTCGGGCCGCAGGAATCCCTGCCACTGCCCCACCGTCCGCATCGCCTCCGCCATCGCCTCGCGGCTGTGAATGGGCT
>CAIWGR010000638.1 GCA_903912275.1 uncultured delta proteobacterium | reverse complement strand
TGTTCATTGCGACTCTCCTCAAAGTTGGTGGCGAAATTGCCACCGGGGGTTGGATGGTCACTCCTGTGCGACCTTCGTGCCAATTCCGCTGGGTCGAAAGATCAAGCGGGCAAGAATCCTGCTATGCCATTGGAAACATGATGATTCAAACACGAGTCGAGGCCACGGGCAGGTTGTGCTGAGGCGAACCCGGGCGCCGACAATGCCTTCGTGATCGCCGGGCCCAGACTACCGCAGCGGCAGAATGGTGCCGATTTTTGTCATTCGGTCTCGCACGGTTGGCAAGTTTCGTCGCTCGGGTCGGCGACGGCGAGCAGACGGGCAGGCGAGACCGGCATTGTGTCGCAATAAGAGGCGCCGTGGTGACCCTCCATTCTCCCACGGTGGTGAGGAGCGGGAGCATCGCCGCTGCGGTGGACGGCGGCGGCAGGGAGGCCTGGCACAAGCAGGCTCCGAGGCGAATCAGTACATGCATGCTTCCTTGAGCATGTGGGCCTTCATCGGTGGGTTGGCCGGCCTGACGCGCAGGGGACGGTTGGAACGGCGACGGCGGCGCGCGATGCCGGGGCAATCATCTGGAGGAAACGTGCCGCGCGGACAGCCAAAAACGCCGAACGGCCGGCGAAGATTCGCCGACCGCCCGGGGTGACCGAATGGGTCGGGATCGATTACTCGATCTCCTTGTCGATGAAGAGACCGGCGCCGCCCTTGACTTCCATGTCAACGACCGCACCGACGCGGGTGAAGGTCGAGTAGATGGCGTCGCCATCGAGGTTACCGAACGCAGTGGCGGTGAACTTCGAGTCGTTGGTCGTGCCAGCCGAGTCGTACTGGTAGGCGAAGTAGGAGGGGTCGGAAACCGAGAACTGGAGGGCGTTCCAGGTGGTGTCCGCGTCCCACGACGAGGGAAGCGTGGTGACCTTGACGTCGCCGATCGTGGCAAGCGTGGGAAGGGTGGCGGTGGTGGCGGGGAACTGGGCCGACACGATGCTGCCCGACGACGAGGTGTGCTCGGCCGAGAAGTAGGTGACGGAGGAGTCGTAGAGCTTCCGGACGTTCATCGTCGCCTCGGTCGTCTTCGAGCGCTTGATGTACTTGAGGAAGGCCGGGATGGCGACCGCGGCAAGGATGCCGAGGATCGCGACGACGATCATGAGCTCGATGAGCGTGAAACCCTTGCGATTGTTGATGCTGTTCATTGCGACTCTCCTCAAAGTTGGTGGCGAAATTGCCACCGGGGTTGGATGTTCTTTGCTGTGCGACCTTCGTGCCAACTCTTCCGTAACGAAAGATCAAGGAGGGCCGAATTCACGCATACTCATGAAAATAATACACAAAATGAATCACGCATGATTTTTGTTCTTGCCGGGTTGTGACCCTGCGCGACAACAGACCATCTGTGTACTTGCGGACACCCAAACCGAGCGCTGGCACGGGTGCCCAAATTTGTCAGCCGAAAGCCGTAACCTGCCTGTTTTTGGGCAGAACAGGCTCACTCCGCCGAGTTCATCACCAGCGGCACACCCTCTGTCATGCCGCTCGTCAGCACAAAGCGGGCATTGGTTCCGTCGCCATCCTGATCGCTGACCGCGAAGAGTTGCCAGTAGAAGGAGCCCGCCGCGACCGCAGTGCAGGCCTCGGCCGAACTGAAGCTCGCGCCGCCGATTGCAGGGGGCGTGCTGCAGCTATCAGCCGGCGTTCCCGACTGGACATAGAAGGCGAAC
Organism: uncultured delta proteobacterium; assembly: GCA_903912275.1. GTDB lineage: Bacteria > Myxococcota_A > Bradymonadia > REDH01 > REDH01 > CAIWGR01. The sequence goes on along the minus strand of CAIWGR010000638.1, from coordinate 986 downwards.
CGGCTCTGCGACGGCACATTGATGCCGAGTGCTGAGAAGACAGCATCGACCGGAGCGAACGGAGCATCGACACTCTGCGGCACCGAGGTGGGGGACCAGGCCGATCCGCCCGCATATTGGCCTCGCGAACTACGGTAGGTCTCTTGCGCAGTCGCGATGGAGGCGAAGAGCTGGTTGACCTTCACCTCGCGGCCCTTTCGGACCTGCTTGCCCCAGGCGACTGCCGCGAGGGAGGCGAGAACGCCGATGATCGAGACAACGATCATCAGCTCAATCAGCGAGAAGCCGCGGCGAGAGAGGGGTTGGGTTGGCATGAGCATGTTCTCCGTGGAGGGTTACGATGGTTCGTCGATATCGCCGCCGTCGATGCCGTACTTCTGCAGACGGTAGCGCAGCGAGCGGAAGCTGATCTTGAGAAGGCCGGCGGCCTCGGTACGGACGCCGGAAGCGCGCTTGAGGGCCTTTGCGATGAGGGTTCTCTCGAGCTGCTCCACGATGGCCTCAAGGTCTACGCCCTCGTCTGACACTTCGAGCGAGCCGCCGATCTCGATGGAGCGTACAGCCTCCTGCATGCCCTGAGGGAGCGAGTCGCGGGTGATGAGCTCTCCGAGTTCGAGCGTGACCGCGCGTTCCACGATGTTCTCGAGCTCACGCACATTGCCCTGATAGGGGTGGCCGAGCAGGCACTGCATCGCATCCTTCTCCACGCCGCGGATGGTCTTGCCGAGATCGGCCGCATACTTGGCGATGAAGTGGTGGATGAGGAGCGGGATATCATCGCGCCGCTCGCGGAGGGGAGGAAGGTGAAGTTCGATGACATTGAGGCGGTAGAAGAGATCTTCGCGAAAGGTTCCGGCCTTGACCATGTCGCGGAGGTCGCGGTTGGTAGCAGCCACAACGCGGGCATCCACCGTCTCCTCGGTGGCAGAGCCGACCCGCTTGATTTTCCGCTCCTGGAGCACGCGGAGGAGCTTGACCTGCAGGTT
>CAIWGR010000637.1 GCA_903912275.1 uncultured delta proteobacterium | reverse complement strand
GTGATGATCGGACCGCCAGGCTTTGTGCCCCGCGATCCTTCCATGGCCGCCTCGGGTGGTGTCGCAGCGGTTGCAAGTTACCCGCTCACCCTCTTTGCGAGTGGCCCCGGCAGCCCGGGTCGTGGCGGCGGCGGCGGCGGCGGCGGCGCCGGCTGGAAGAACCGTGGCGGCGGCGGCGGTGCCGCCGGTGGTTGCGGCGGCGGCGGCGGCACAGCCGGCGAACCGGGTGGCTCCGTCTTCGGTCTGGTCAATCTCGATCCGCTCGCCCTGCCCACTGCACGCGGCGTCAGCATCGAAATCTCAACCGCCGGTATGGGTGGCCTCGCAGGTGCCGGCGGTATGGGCCAGCAGGGTGGGGCCCAGAACAAGTCGCCCATCTCCTTCACCACCCCCTTCCTCGATGCAGCAACCTGGACGGCCAACGGCGGCAACAACGACTGGTTTGCGGCAGGTGGCGCAGGCGGTTCGGGCGGCGGCGGCGGCGGCGGTGCAGGTGGCCCCGGCGGCTGGGCCGTCGGCGTCGCCAAGTACACCGACCTTGCACTCCCCGACTCCATCCAGGTGAGTGTGAGCACCGGCGGCATGGGCGGTGTGGGCGGCATGGGCGGCATGGGTGGTGTCATCGCCACGGGCGTCGGCGGCAGCCTTCCCGTCTCTGGCAACCAGGGCCTGACCGGCCTCAATGGTGGCGCACTCATCGCCTGCGCACTCGGCGAGGCGACCAGCGGCGATGTGACCTGCGCCGCTCCTGCGCAGCTCGACCTTGGCGAGAACTGCCAGCTCGATGGCGAGTGCGCGACGGGCCACTGCGCAACGGGTCCCGACGGCTCGCTGAATGACCGGTGCGCCCCGGCCGGCATGAACTACCTGCCCGCTGGCACCTTCTACATGGGCTCCTACGCCGGCGAGCCCAACCACCAGCTCGACGAGGTCCACCACCGCGTCGCCCTCACCAAGCCCTTCTTCCTCGATGCGACCGAGGTCACCCAGGCCAAGTGGCGGGAGGTCAGTGGCGGTACCAACCCGGCCTTCTTCCAGAGCGCTGCCTCCACCCAGAGCACCGGCAATGCGGCGCCCAACTCCCCCGTCGAAAACCTCGACTTCTACGCCGCACTCGGCTTCGCCAACGCCCGATCGGCCACAGAGGGGCTGAGCGCCTGTTACACCCTTCTCGGCTGCGAGGCAGCCGGTTCTGCCAGCGCATCGGTCGCGGCCTCGGCCCCCTTCTGCGACACGGGATACACCTACACGGCCCCCGTCGCGGCGGTCACGGCCGTCGCTGCCAGCTGCATCCAGACCGCCACGCCAACGGGAACAAGCTGTGCTGTCGGCTTTACCTACGTCGCCGCGACAACAGGGGGATCGGCCGCCATCTGCAGGAAGACCGCTACGCCTGCGGCCTCGGCCCCCTTCTGCGCCGATGGATTTGTCTACACAGCGCCGGTCGCCGCCGTTGCCGCCGTCGCGGCCTCCTGCACCAAAGAGACGGGGGCCTGGCGCGACGGCAGCTACACCTGCACCGGCTACAGCCAGGTTGCCGACTGCACGGGCTACCGTCTCCCCACCGAGGCCGAGTGGGAATATGCCGCCCGCGCCGGCGCGACCGACGCCCGCTACTGGGGCAACAGCTACAACGGTGACTACCTCTGGGAGAAGAGCAACACCGCGAGCTCGGCCTACACTCGCACGGTTGGCACCACACGCCCCAATGCCTGGGGTCTCTACGACATGCTCGGCAACGTGAGCGAACTGGTCGCCGACGGCTACGCCAAGCTCTACCCGAGCGGCGCCATCGATCCCCTCGTCTCGGGCACCAATGTGAGCCTCGCCCGCATCAACCGCGGTGGCTCCATCAATGACACGGGCGTTTATGTGTATGGCCGGGCCCACGCAGGCTCCATTGCCACCCGCTCGCAGTATGTCGGCCTCCGTCTCGCCCGCACGGTCTCGCTCGGCGGTGCTGGTTTGGCTGTCGCCGCCAGTGTCTGCCCCACCGGCTTCCATCTGGAGGGCGGCAGCTGCACCTCGGATGTCCGCGCCTGTGTGGCGACGCACGGCTCGGGCATTCAGACCTACGGCACCCTCGGCTGGTCTGGCGCGACCTGCGTCGCCCAGCTCTGCGACAACGGCTTTGAGGTCATCGGCAACAGCTGCAAGGCCTCCTACGGCACCCTCTGCAGCTCCGACCTGGAGTGTGCAGCCGGCTACTGCGCCTCGGCTGCAGATGGCACCGACAACGACCGCTGCGCACCCACCGGCATGGTCACCATCCCCCGCGGCTCCTTCGTCAAGAAGGTGAGCAACACCACCCCCGGCACCGTCACCTTTGCCATCTCTCGCTCTTTCTTCATGGACGAGGCCGAGACCACCCAGCAGGCCTGGAAGTCGCTCTCGGGCGGCACCAACCCCTCCTGCATCCAGAACCCCCCCAACGGCACCAACCCGGGCTGGGCCTGCACTACCACCAACAACTTCGATGCCGGCCCTGTGGAGCGGGTGGACTGGTATGCCGCCATGGCCTACGCCAATGCCCGCTCGGCCAGCGAAGGCCTCCAGGAGTGCTACAGCCTCATCGGCTGCCCCGCCTCCAGCACAGACAGCATCGGCTGGAGAGATGGCGCCTACGCCTGCACCGGTGTCGAGGGGCTCAGCGCCGCCCTGAGCTGCACGGGCTACCGTCTGCCCACCGAGATGGAGTGGGAGTATGCCGCCCGCGCCGGCAATGCCGCAGAGCCGAGCGGCGCCACCATTACCTACAGCAACAGCTACGCCAACCCCACCGACACCTCCTACTGGACGTCCACCACCTCGGCCGGCCGCACCCAGGCCGTGAAGACCAAGCCTGCCACCAACAGCAGTGTGTCGGCCGCCGTCTCCGCCACGCCCAACAAGTGGGGCCTCTACGACATGGCTGGAAATGTCTTCGAGATGGTCGAGGATTGGGAGCCGACCGGTTTCCCCTACTGGCCGCAGACCGACCAGACCGATTTCCGTGGCAACACGGTTGCCAACAACGAGTCCATCCTGCGCGGCGGTTCTACCGCCACGGCGTGGAACGCAGTCGACGGCAGCACTTACAATTGGGCGGGCGGCTCGCAGAACTGGTTCGCCTTCAACAACGCCTACCGCGGCTGGGCTGCTCGTTCCACCAAGTCCTACGACGTCGGCTTCCGGCTCGTCCGCAGTGTGGTGCAGGCGCCCGCGGGCGGCGACTGCGGCGCCGGCTTCCACCTCGATGTTGCCTCCAACACCTGCGAGGCCGACTCCAAGGCCTGCATCTCCTCGGGCACCGCGGGCTTCTCGGCCTGGGACGGCGACTCCTGGGGTACTTGCCAGAAGTGCCAAGCCGGCTTTGTGGCCGAGCCGGCCATCTCGAGCGTGACGACGGCCCTCACCGGCGTAGCCAGCTCCACGCCAACGGCCTGTGTCCCCGTCGCCGATCAGCCCCGCACCGGTGAAGGCACCCTCTGCTACGCCAACGGCGTGGTCACCAACGGCACCGCCACCCCGCTGGCGGGCGATGTCAGCGGTCGCCTCGACTTCACCACCACCACGGGGGCACTGACTGGCTCCAGCACCGACAGCTCCTTCGGCTTCCGCGACAGCTCCATCCCCATCGCCACCCGCTCCGACAAGTTCTCGGTAACCCTGACCGCCGGCCAGACCCTCTTCGCCAAGGCCAGCAGCACGGGCCTCCGGGGCGCAGCCGATCGCTTCGTCCCCGTCCTCTACCTCTTCGGCGACGATCCGGAGGCGGCCGGCAGCCAGTGCAACCGGCTCGCCACCGCCTCGGGCAACGCCGCGGCCATCGACGTCACAAGCTCAGACGGAGCCGGCGGTCTCGCCACCTCGGAGAGCGAGGCCATCATCCGCTTCCGCGCGCCCGCCAGCGGCACCTACTACCTCATCGTCACCAGCACCGAGCCGGTGGGTGCCACGCAGCTCCCCTACAACTTGGTCATCAACACGGGCAAAGAGCTCGGCGAGGCCTGTACCCTCGACAGCCAGTGCGCCTCCCGCTCCTGCTCCCTCGGCGACGTGAGCAACAACAGCGGCATCAGCACCATCGGCCCGCTGCCGGGCACAGGCGTCTGGCCCGCCCTGCCGACGGGCCTCAAGGTCTGCACCCCCACCCCCGACAGCGCCTGGCCCACGCCCATGACCTGGCCGACAGGTACCTCTGATTCTCGCTCCGACATGGTCCTCATCCCCGCAGGCACCTTCATCATGGGCAGCCCCGGCACCGAGAAGTGGCGCACCTTCGTGACGAGCAGCTATTACGGAGAAGAGTCGCAGCACCGGGTCACCATCTCCCGCCCCTTCTACCTGCAGCGGCTCGAGACGACGCAGGGAGCCTGGGCCCGCGTCACAGGTTCCACCCGAAACAGCGACAACCTCGGCGCCTACCCGCTCATCGAGACCGACTACTACTCCGCCGTCGGCTACGCGAACGAGCTCTCCCGCCGCGAGGGGCTGACGGAGTGCTACACGGTCACCTGCCAGTCGGTCTATGTGAATTCATGGATCGACGGCGTAATTGGCCCCACCGAGTGCTCCGCCGTTGCCCTCACCAGCGCCTCCTGCACGGGCTACCGCCTGCCCACCGAGAGCGAGTGGGAGTATGCCGCCCGCGCCGGCACCACGGGCGCCGTCTACTACGACCCCAACGGCGACGGTCAGGCCGAGAACATCGCGCTGAACAGCGTCGCCTCGTGGGGCATCGGAGGCGGCTGGGGGCAGTCGCAGCCTGGCGGCCGGATGGCCCCCAACCCCTGGGGCCTCTACGACATGATCGGCAACAACTGGGAGCTGGTACACGACAGCTATGCCGCCTACCCCACCGCCACCAACAGCACCGACCCTGGCCTCGCCAGCCCCGCCAGCAAGGCCGTCATCATCCGCGGCGGGAGCTATGGCGATGCAAACACTTGGAATCGAGCCGCCGCGCGCGACAACTGGAGCGCCAACGGCTCTCTCGGCGACGCGCGGAGCAACTACGGAAACGCCAACGTGGGCCTCCGCCTCGCCCGCACCGCCATCACCCCGCTCTCGGTCGGCACCCCCTGCGCCGCAGGCTACCACGCCGCGGGCTCCATCTGCGATGTGGACCAGATCGCCTGCTACGTGGAGAACGCCACCGCCGCCAAGCAGACCTGGAACGGCAGCGCCTTTGGCGACTGCACCGCCACCGCCTGCGCCACCGGTTTTCATGTGGAGGAGGGCGCCTGCCTGAGCGACACCAAGACCTGCAGCAACGCCTCCGGCACGGGCCTGCAGAAGTGGACCTCGGGCACCACCTACGGCAGCTGCCTGCAGCCGCTCGGCGGCCTCTGCGCTGCGAACGGCGATTGCGACGGCAATGCGCAGAACCTCGCCTACTGCCCCGCCGCGACGAGCGGTCTGCCCGACCGCCGCTGCGCCCCCACCGGCATGATCTACCTGCCCCCCGCCACCTACACGGCCGGCAGCTCCACCCAGGAAGACTACCGCGAGGGCGACGAGAACCTGTTCCAGGCCACCATCTCGCGCGGCCTCTTCATCGGCACCACCGAGGTCACCCAGGCGCAGTGGAAGGCGCTCTCCGACGGCAAAAACCCCTCCTGCTTCCAGACGACCACGGGCACTGGCTGCACCACGAGCACCCCCACCAGCAACAACGACAGCGGCCCTGTCGAGCGGGTGGACTGGATGTCTGCAGCCGCCTTCGCCAACGCCCGCTCCATCGCCGAGGGTCTCACCCCCTGCTACGAGCGCCGCCACTACGACAACGCCAACAACGCCTACGATGCCGATTGGCGCGACGGCGACTCGCAGCAGGTCATCAGTCTCGCCACCATCGCCTGCGACGGCTACCGGCTCGCCACCGACGCAGAGTGGGAGTATGCCGCCCGCGGCGGCACCCGCGGCCCCGCCTACAATGTGCCCAACGGCAGCGCCTCCGTCGCGCAGGTCAACCTCAACGCCATTTCGTGGAACACCTCGAACGCGGTCGGCGCGGAGGCCCGTACCCACGCTGTCGCGCTCAAGACACCCAACGGCTTCGGCCTCTACGACGTTCTCGGCAACGTCTTCGAGTGGGGGCACGACACGGGTTCGGCCAACCCGACCACCGCCCAGACCGACCCCATCGAACATACGACCTGGGGCGGATATCACAGCCTCCGTGGCGCAGGGTACTCGCGCGGCAACACCAATGGCCTCCGCATCGCCGATCTGATCTATAACTTCGATTGGACCTACGCCGACCACACCACAGGCCTCCGCCTCGTACGCACCCCTGTCCTCACCGCCCTGCGGGGCCTCTGCCCCTCGGGCTACCATGTGAGCGGCGCGCTCTGTGAGCCCGACCTGGTGGCCTGCGCCACCACCGCGACCAACGCGGTCGGTACGGCAAAGAGCTGGGATGCGGTCACGAGCACCTACGGCGCCTGCCTGCCATACACCTGCGCCACGGGCTTCCATCTGGAGGGCGGCGCCTGCCTCAGCAACAGCAAGACCTGCAGCGTGAGCGGTCAGACCGGCGTGCAGGACTGGACCGCCGGTACCAGCTACACCGCCTGCGCCCTGCCGCTTGGCGCCCTCTGCACCACCGATGCCGACTGCGCCAGCACCACGCTTGCCCCCACCTACTGCGCCATTGGCCCCACGGGCACCGCCAACGACCGCTGCGCCCCCGCCGGCATGAACTTCATCCCCGCCGGCTCCTTCATCATGGGCTCGCCCGCGGCCGAGACCTACCGTGTAGCCGACGAGGTGCAGCATCAGGTGACCCTGACCCGCCCCTTCTTCATGGGCGCCAAGGAGGTCACCCAGGCCGAGTGGACCCGCCTGTCGGGCGACTACAACCCCTCCTGCTTCCAGACCACCACGGGCGCCGCCTGCGCCGGGGGCAACCTCAACCCCACGGGTCCCGTCGAGCGGGTGGACTGGTATGCCGCCGTAGGGTACGCCAACGCCCGGTCGGAGAGCGAAGGGCTCACCCCCTGCTATGTGCTGGGGCAGTCGCAGAGCAACTACTGGCTCCGCGGCGATCACTCCTTCACGCTGCTCACGCCGCCCGGCAGCTACCTGCCCACGCTCAACTGCACGGGCTACCGGCTCCCCACCGAGGCGGAGTGGGAGTATGCGGCCCGCGCCGGCACGACGGGCGTCATCTACAACGCGGCCAATCCGCTTGCCGCCACCCAGGCCGAGCTCAACGCAATCGCCTGGAACGCAGGCAACGCGGGAGGACGGACGCAGGCTGTCGGCACGAGGCAGGCCAACGCATGGGGCCTCTTCGACATGCTCGGCAACGTCTACGAGTATCAGTGGGATGTCTTTGCTGCCTACCCGACCACGGCGGTCACAGACCCCCTCGGGGCTGTCAACGGAACCCGCGGTATCAAGGGGCGTGGCTACAGCGACACCCTGACCGGCTACGCCGTGCGGGCTGCGATGCGCTACAACTGGGATCCTGCCAATGGTAACGGCAACAACAACATCGGTCTCCGCCTCGTCCGCACCGCGGTGCTGCCGGTGGCGCAGGCGGCCTGCCCCACGGGCTACCATGTGAACACAGCCGATAAGGTCTGCAGCCCCGACACCATCGCCTGCTCGCTGGAGTTCGCCTCCGCTGCCATCCAGACCTGGAACGGCGCCGCCTACGGTGACTGCACCGTCGTCACCTGCGACGCCCAATCCATCCAGAGTGGCTCGGTCTGCACGGGTGCCTGCAGCGCGACCGGTGCGGCAGCAACCATGACCGCCGCGCAGACGGTTACCGGCGCACTCGCCGCCACCGACTCGGGCAACAGCGTCCGCGGCCAGGGCTACTACTTCGACAAGTATGCCATCACCCTCACCGCAGGTCAGAAAGTGCGTATTGCGCTCACCGCAACCGGCAGCAACTGGGATACCTATCTCTACGTGACGGGCGGCACCGCCTGCGGCGTGCTCGCGCAGGACGACGATTCGCTTGGGAACTACAACTCGGTCTACAACTTCACCGCCCCCGCAGCAGGCACCTACTACCTGCACGCCACCAGCTACGGCGGCGGCACGCTCGGCGGCTACACGCTGGTGACCTCGGCCTGGTAACAGCCCCCGGCTCTCCACCGCGCCGCGCTCCCGC
>CAIWGR010000636.1 GCA_903912275.1 uncultured delta proteobacterium | reverse complement strand
GAATTTGTTGTCACTACTCCGCAGTGGATGAAATTACGCAGGTCTCACCGCCGCAGTAGTTGGCCTCAGCACAGGCCTCCGCAGAGCCCGTCGCGCAGCCGCGGCGAGCCAGTAGGCAGCCGCGCGCAGGATCGGATGTTACGCCGTCTCCGGTCCGTAGCAGCTGCGCGGCGCGCGCGCAGCCGCGGGGGTCGCCCAGATCGCAGGCCTTCGCCAGCCACTCCACCCCTGTCGCCTTCGGCGCCAGCCCGCCGGCCATGAAGCATCCCTCCGCGCTCCCCAGCGTGCAGGCGCGGCGCAGCCGCGGGAGCCCCGCTTCGACCTCGCCGCGTCGCACCTTCCGCACGCCGTAGCTGAGGCAGGCATCTACGCTCCCTGCCTCGCAGGCCGCAGAGCGCTCCTTGGAGAGCTGAATCTGCCACCAGAGGAATCCGCCGAAGCCGGCAAAGGGGAGCGTGCCGAGAAAGACGATGAGCAGCGTCGAAACCGTCATCTGTTTCCTGCGCATCAGGACGACAGACGCTGCGATCCCCGCAGCAAGGAGCAGACCGCCCCAGACCGTGATGACACCGCCAACCGTGCTCCCGAACAGTGCGCTGTCGAGCCAGCCGATGAGGCAGAGGCAGAGCCCCACACTCGTCGCAATCGCCGCAGCCAAACGCATCGTTCTCTCCCATCAAGCAGAAGCAACCACCAACCTATAGCGGTCGGCAGCCGCCCGCAGGCTACGCTATGGACAACCCTTTGTCACAACTCTAGAAGCGAGGCCGCTAGAGGAGTTTGGAATGGCTGGTCGAACCAAACATCGCGTCTCTCTTCGCGTCGTCGAAGGGAACCAGCAGGCAGACGCCGGCTGGTTCTCCATGGAGTTCCTTCACGCCAACCCCGACCGGCGTGGCGCGCTCATGGCCTACCTCCGCGAGCAGTTCCCCGACCGCAACGCCGTCTCGGAGAACATGGACGGCGTCTTCATTGTGGTCGACCCGCTCTTCCCCGATGGCTCGGTGCGGCGCGAGTATCGGGTCTCGTGAAGAACCAACGCGCGCTGCTGACCGTTTTCGTTGCCGTCCTCCTCGACCTCGTTGGGTTCGGCATCCTCATCCCGGTGCAGCCCTTTCTCGCCAAGTCGCTCAACGCCTCGCCGGCGATCATCACGCTTGTCGGTGCCACCTACAGCGCGATGCAGTTCATCTTTGCGCCGCTCTGGGGCCGCCTCTCCGACCGCATCGGCCGGCGCCCGGTGATGATCAGCTCCATCGCCTTCGGCGTCTGCGGCTACCTGCTGCTCGGCTTTGCCAACTCCATCCCAATGCTCTTCGCCGGTCGCGCGCTGGCCGGCTTCGGCAACGCCAACCTCGCGGTCGCGCAGGCCGTTGTCTCCGATGTCACCACCTCCGAGAACCGTGCCAAGGGCATGGGCATGCTCGGCGCAGCCTTCGGGCTTGGCTTTATCATCGGCCCGATCATCGGCGGCTTTGCCAGTCGCTGGGGACTGCATGCTCCTGCGCTGGTCGCCGGCGCGCTGGGTGCCTGCAACTGGTTGCTCGCGCTCGCCTGGCTGCAGGAGACACATCCGCCCGAGAAGCGCACGCAGCCTGCAGAGGTGCGGCGTGCTCCGTGGGATGAGGCCTTCCGCGTGCCAGGCGTCGGTCGCATGCTCGCCATCGGCTTCCTCCTCACCACCGGCTTTGCCCTCTTCGAGCAGGTGCTCTCGCTCTTCGTCGCCGAGGTCTGGGCCAAGGGTGGCACGGAGGCCACGCCCGGAGAGATGCCGATGGCGGTCCGCCTCACCGTCTACTTCCTGATGACCATCGGCCTCACGGGTGCCATCGTGCAAGGCGGGCTCATTGGCCGCATCGGCAAGCGCTTCGCCGCCCGCTCCATCGCCGCCGTCGGCATGGCGCTCGTCGCGCTTGGCGTCCTCGGGATTCCGCTGGTGCAGAACCTCCCCTTCGCGGCGCTCATCGGCGTGGGTTTCGTGCTAGCGCTGGGCTCAGGGCTCACCAATCCTACGCTCATGGGCATGCTCTCCAACCTCGCGCCGGCGCAGAAGCGGGGCAGCATTCTGGGCGTTGGCCAGGCTGCCAACTCGCTCGGTCGGGTGGTGGGGCCGGCGCTTGCAGGCTCACTCTTCGAGTACTCGCCGCGGCTCCCCTTCTTCATCGGTTCCACGCTCGTGGCGCTCTGCCTTGTCATCCTGCTCGCTGGCCCTTCGGTCGCACCCGAAGAGCTCTCCTGAGACTGTCGGCTTGCGCATCTGACGCGGTGCCTACGATGGGCGACCTACCCTCCCTTCATTGGAGTGCGCCGTGAAGCCGCAACGCCAGGCAGCAACCTCGTCCGTCCCCGCCTTCTCCTACTT
>CAIWGR010000635.1 GCA_903912275.1 uncultured delta proteobacterium | reverse complement strand
GCGTAGGGGTTCATGTCGCGCTCGATGCGCTCCTCGACCGCCTTCATGCCGGCCTCGATTTTGGCCCGCTCCTCTTCGCTCGAGGCGACGATTTTGAAGTTGTCGTCGAGCTTGGTGTTGAAGGCGCCGATGGCGAGCGTGCGACCATCCATGACGGCGAGCCGGGTGAGCACCGTGGAGAGCTGCAGCACCGGCTCGTAGGGCAGGCCGGCCATGGCGTAGTAGCCGGCGCCGGAGGCCTTGCGGAGCAGCACCGTGAGCATCGGCGTGGTGTTGGTGCTGTTGGTGTAGATGAGGCTCGAGCCGTAGCCCAGCAGCCCCTGCTTCTCGGCCTCGGTGCCGATGTCGAAGCCGCTGACATCCTGGAGCCAGAGGATGGGCAGGCCATCCTCGTTGCAGGCGCGGGAGAAGGTGGCGACCTTGGTCACGCCCTCGCGGTAGAGGATGCCGCCGGGCCGCTTCTGCGCGGGCAGCGAGGGGTGCGGCGTGAGCAGCTGCTCGTTGGCGATGATGCCCACGTAGAGGCCGCCGATGCGGGCGACGCCGGTGAACATTTCGGAGCCGCGATCGGCCATGACCTCCCAGCAGAGGCTGTCGTCGACGAGGCGGGCGATGACCTGCCGCACGTCGTAGGGGTCGCTCGCCTTGGCAGGGAGGATGCGGGTGAGTTCGGATGGCTCGAAGTGGGGCTCCGCCGCCTCGAGGCCGTAGCGGTAGTACTCGACCGCCGAACTGGGGAGCGAGGCGACCTCGGCGCGGATGGCGTCGACGCAGGCGGTGTCGTCCGGCACGCGGAAGTCGGCGCAGCCCGAGAGGTGCACATGGACGTCTGCGCCACCGATGCCGAGCGAGGAGAGGTTCTGCCCCTTGGCGCCCTGGATGAGGGCGGCGCCTGCGATGACCATGTAGGCCGACTCGGTCATGTAGACCTTGTCGGAGATGAGGGGCATGTAGCCGCCACCCGCGATGCAGTCGCCGAAGACGCCGGAGATCTGGGGCACGCCGGCCGCGGAGAGGCGGGCGTTCATGGCGAAGATGTGGCCTGCGCCGCGGCGGCCCGGGAAGCTTCGGCCCTGCTCAGGCAAGAAGAGGCCCGAGCAGTCGACGAGGTAGACGATGGGGACGCGGAGCTTCTGCGCCACCTCCTGCGCCCGGATGATTTTCTCGGGCGTGCGGGGCCACCAGGAGCCCGAGGCGACCGTATTGTCGTTGGCGACCACGACGACCCACTTGCCGGCGACCTTGGCGCAGACGGTGACGACGCCGGCGGAGGGCGAGCTCTTCTTCTCTTCGCCGAAGGTCTCGCCATCGTTCACGAAGGTGAGCAGCGGACGGATATCGTCGGGGCTGTCGGCCAGGCGCTCCACACGCTCCCAGGCGGTAAGCTTGCCCTTGGCCCGCACCCGCTGCTGGTAGCTTTCGCCCCAGCCAAGCTTGAGCGCCGCGCGCCGCGCAACGAGCTCCGCCTCGCGCTCGAGGACCGCAGGCTGCGCGACGGTCGACTCGGGGAGGTCGCCGCCGATGGGGGTGAGCATGAGACGGGCCATCAGGATTCCTTAACGCGAAGCGAGCGCGCGGGCCCGTTCGAGGACTTCGGGGTACTTCTGGAGGAAGCTGGTGTCGTAGCGGCCCTCCACAAAGGCGGGGTGTTCGACGATGGCGCGGTGGAGCGGGATGGTGGTGGCGACGCCCTCCACGCGAAGCTCGGTGAGCGCGCCTGCGAGGCGGGCGACCGCGGCCGGGCGGTCTTCGTCCCAGACGATCAGTTTGCCGACCATCGAGTCGTAGTTGGGCGGGATGCGGTAACCCGTCTCCACATGGCTATCGAGCCGGATGTGGCGTGAGCCGGTGTCGGCGGGCGCCTCGAAGCGTGTGATGGTGCCGGGCGAGGGGCGGAAGTTCTCGGCCGGGTCTTCGGCGTTGATGCGCACCTCGATGGCGTGGCCGCGGGGCGCAAGCTCCTCCTGGCGGAGGGTGAGCCGTTCGCCGGCCGCGATGCGGAGCTGCCAGGCGACCAGGTCGACGCCGGTGACCATCTCAGTGACCGGGTGTTCCACCTGGATGCGGGTGTTCATCTCCATGAAGTAGAGGCGCTCGTCGGCATCCATGAGGAGCTCGATGGTGCCGGCGTTGCGGTAGCCGATGGCCTTGAGCGCGGTGACCATGCGGGCGCCCATTTCGGCGCGGAGCGTGGGGTCGATGCGGTTGCCGGGCGCCTCTTCGAGGAGCTTCTGGTGGTTGCGCTGCACCGAGCATTCGCGCTCGCCGAGGTGGACGATGTGGCCGTAGTGGTCGCCGAGGATTTGGAACTCGATGTGGCGGCCGCCGATGACGAACTTCTCCATGTAGAGGCCGCCGTCGCCGAAGGCGCCGGTGGCCTCGCGGGTGGCATCTTCGAAGGCCGGTGCGAGCTCGTCGCGGCTGTTGACGCGGCGCATGCCGCGGCCGCCGCCGCCGGCCGTGGCCTTGAGCAGGATGGGGTAGCCAACGGTCTCGGCGAGGGCGAGCGCCTCTTCGACGGAGGAGAGCGTCTCCTTCGAGCCGGGCAGTACGGGCACGCCGGCGGCGGCCATGGTGCGGCGCGCGGTGGCCTTGTCGCCCATGGCCCGCATGCTCGAGGGGCGGGGGCCCACGAAGGCGAGCCGCATCTGCTCGCAGCGGGCGGCGAAGCGGGCGTTCTCCGAGAGGAAGCCGAAGCCGGGGTGGATGGCCTGGCAGTCGCGCGAGATGGCGGCCTCGAGCAGCGCGTCGGCGTTCAGGTAGCTCTTGGCGGCGGGGCCGGGGCCGATGCAGACGGTCTCGTCGGCCAGTTTGAGGTGGGGCGAGGCCGCGTCGGCCTCACTGTAGACCGCGACGGCCTTGGCACCCACCGCGTGGCAGGCCCGGATGATGCGGAGGGCAATCTCTCCACGGTTGGCGACGAGGACTTTGCGGAACATTCAGTCTCGGAAGTTTTTGTATTGGAGCGAGACACCGAAGTCGTTGGCTTTGAGGAAGGCCATCATCTCCTGCAGGTCGTCGCGCTTCTTGCCGCTGATGCGGACACAGTCGCCCTGGATGGAGACCTGCAGCTTGCTGCCCGAGTCCTTGATCTTCTTCACGATGGCCTTGGCCTTCTCCTGGTCGATCCCCTCGAGCAGCTTGATGGACTGCCGCACGCGCTGACCGCCGGCCGGCTCCACCTTGCCGTAGTCGAGGTTGCGGAGCGGCACGCCCCGCTTGATGAGCTTGCTCTGGAGGATGTCGATTGCGGCCTCCACCTTCTCGGCCGTCGAGGTGTTGACGACGAGCGTCTTCTCCTTCTCGTTGTAGTCGATGACGGTGTTGGTGTCCTTGAAGTCGTAGCGGGTCTCAATCTCGCGGCGCGCCTGGTCCAGGGCGTTGGAGACCTCTTGAAAGTCGAGTTCGGAAACGGCGTCGAAGGAGGGCATGGTCTCGCTCCGTGAGGGTGCGGGCGCGCGGTGGCGCATCGGTGAAGTGGGCCGCTTCTAGGCGCGGTTGCGGGGGGCCGTCAACGAACCCGCGCGGTGGCGGATGCGATGGCCGACCGTGCCTTTTGGCCGTTGGCCGCATCTGTTACGAGGCGGCCACAACCTCGGATGGACCATGCCCTCGCCCCCGAACCCAGACGCGCCGCTCCGGCAGCGTTGGCTCTACGCGCTCAAGCCGGCGAGCTGGGCGAAGGTGCTCGCGCCTGCGGCGCTCGGCGTGGCGCTTGCGGTGAGCCATCCTGAGGCACGCATCGGAGAAGGGCTGCTGCTGGCGGCGCTCCATGCCCTTGCGACCGTTTCGTTTCTCGTGACCACCAACGACTGGGCAGACCAGCGGGTCGATGCCATCAAGCGGCGGCGCTTCCCCGACGGCTGCTCGCCCAAGACCATCCCCGACGGCATCCTCCCGGCCCGCGCGCTCGGCGCTGCGTCGCTGCTCACGGCTGCGCTGATGGTGGCGCTCGGCGCCTTCGCCGGCGCCCGGC
>CAIWGR010000634.1 GCA_903912275.1 uncultured delta proteobacterium | reverse complement strand
CCACAGGCGGTGAGCAGGTAGTAGCTGTTGGTGTTGGGCAGCGCGTCGGTGAGGGCCACGCGGCTGCCGGGAACCCCCGCACCGCCAAGGAGCATCAGGCCGTTTGCGTCGAAGACGCCGCGGAGTGAGACCACGAACTTCTGCTCGCCATCGCTGGCCCGAAAGACGGTCAGCAGGATGCCGAGCGCGGAGCTGTTGGGTGGCCCGGAGATCTCGATGAACTCTCGGTCGCCGTCGGTTCCGTCGGGGTTGGGGTAGATCTCGTTGATCGCCAGGCCGGCGGCGGAGCAGGCTGGGACACCTGTGTCAGCAGAGGTGTCGCCGCCGCTTGCTGTGTCGTTACTCCCCGTGTCCGCGGCGCTACCGCTGTCCGCGGCGCCACCGCTGTCCGTGGTGGCTGTGTCGCCGCCGCCTGTCGCGTCTTGGCCAGCAGTGTCGGCATCGCCGAGCGGGATGCAGGTGCCGCTGCGGGTCCGCTCCGTCCCTTCCGGGCAGCCGATGGGTGGCAGAGCGCTCTCAGCGCCGCAGGCGGCGAGGCAGAGCGAGGCGAGAATGAGCTGGAGCTGCTTCATGCGTCCTGTCGTTGTCGGAGGTCGGTTGGCCAGCGCCCGCGTCGCACGCATGCCGGTCCTATCGCCATTATCGGCGTCTGGCGCAGATTGTTGCAGCAGAAGCACAAGCAAGGCCTCAGGGCGCTACTGTCCGCTGCCAGAGCCTGCCCCGGAGCCCGCGCCGGAGCCCTCGTTCACCTCGTTGCAGGCAACCGCCGGCATCTCCGCGATCCAGGCCTGGATGAGTGCGACGCCCTGCTGGTCTGCGATCAGGTTGGGAATCTCGGGCATCTTGATCTCGGGATCCACCGACGACATGCGGAAGGGCATGATGCTCCGCTCGGGATGGCCGGGAAGGATGTCGTAGTGGAAGGAGCCCGTGCCGGCGCCCGCTGCCACGGGCCCCTTGCAGATGCCGATGCGGTAGTCCTCGGTGACCGAGGCGAGCAGCCAGAGCCCTGTCACGCCCGCCGCGCCACCCGTCCGGTGACAGTGGCTGCAGTTGCCGTGCAGGTAGGCGCGGGCCTGACCGTTGAGCGAACCCGAAACAAAGGGCTTGTCGTAGGCCGGCAGCAGCGCCGTATCGCCGAGGTCGCCTGCGATCATGCCGGCGCTCTGCCAGAGCTCGAGCTGGTTGCGGCCCGGCTCCTCGAGGCTCTCCCGGTTGAGCTGCGCGGTGGTCAGGCCGAGCATGTGGATCTGGTCGTTCCGGCTGTGGCAGTTGGCGCACTGGTTCTTGTTCGGGACCACATACTCCTGGTTCGCCGAAGTGCCGTCGGCACCGATGACCTGCATGTTGATGCGGGTGCCGGCAACAAACCGAACCGCCTCCGTCTGCTCGTCGTTCCAGAGATAGGTCTCGGCCACGATGCCGTGGTCGGTCACGAAGAGGAGGCGGGTCTCGTTGATCCGATAGGGCCCCTCGTTGGGCGTCGTCCGGTCGAGGTCGAAGTAGAAGGTCTTGATGACGATGGCGCCGACGGGCAGCTGCCAGTCTTCATCGCCATCTGCGACAGGGGTGAGCTGGCCGCCTTCGGGCAGCGCGATGTAGCGACCCTTGTAGGCGTTGTCGGACCAGAGTGGCGCGTTGACGGAGTAGGCGACGACGCCGTTGTTGGGGCGCATGTCGCGGAGAGGGCCGACGAAGAAGGCATACTCCGACAGTTTGCGGAGCGGCGTGGGCGAGTCGAGCCGCGGCCGGTCGGGCTGAGGCGGAAGGTCGCTCGTGTCGGCGCCGCTGCCGGAGCCGCTCGTGTCGCCGGCATCCGCGATGGCCGTGTCGCCGTTCGCGTCGGCGCTTCCCTCATCTGCGCGGGTATCGGCCGCTGCCGCATCGAGGGTGCCCGCATCGACTGTGCCCGTGTCGCCGCTGCCTGCAGCACTGGGTTCGTCAGACGAGCTGCTGGAACAGGCCGCGCCGGTGAAGGCCAGCGTGAAAAGGAGGGCGCGGAGCGAGCGGTGCATCGTGGTTACGTCTGACGGCTAGGGGCGAACCGGGAGCGGTTCGTAGGTGCAGTCGTGCGGCGTAAGGCTGGTGGTCGGGTTTGCAAAGGAGCCGCAGAAGTCCACGTTCAGGAAGGTGGCGCTGCCATTGTTGCGGATGCAGTGGGGCCGCGCCGGGTCGACGGCGGGGTCGACGCATCCGTCCCAAAGGATATCGGGAATCGGGCTGGGCAGGTTGGGCAGCACAGCAGGAAGCGCGCCCTTGGGAGCGGTTCCGTTGCCAGAGAAGGTGTTGTCGTGGATGTTGTTGCCCGTGGCATACTTGTTGAAGTTCGGGTCGTTCTGCGCGCCGAAGATGCCGGGCTGGTAGGTGAAGAGCAGGAGGCCGACGGTGTCGTTGCCCGTGACGGTGTTGTTGTGGAACTCGTTGTCGTCGTTCGCCAGCACCAGGATGCCGGTACCGGGCGGGACGACCGCGACGACCGTGCCCTCGACGCCGAAGTTGGTCCGGTTGTTGTTCTCGACGAGGTTGTCGTGGACGTTGGCACCAGCGCCGTAGCGGGTGAGACCCGGCAGGTTGAAGACGAGGATGCCGCCCGTGTTGTCGTAGGTGTGGTTGTTCCGCACCTCGGCGTTGTCGCAGTT
>CAIWGR010000633.1 GCA_903912275.1 uncultured delta proteobacterium | reverse complement strand
GGTGGGTGAAGCGGATGCCTTCCTCTGCGGCAAAGGCCGAGAACTGCAGCTGCGCGGCGGTTGCACGGGTGCCCAGTGCCTCAAACCGCTCTGCCGAAATCGGTCCACGCGGCGCAAGCAGGTCGGTGAAGTCGAAGCTCAGCATGACAGGCTAGAGGCCCAGGATACTGAAGGAGGAGACATGCTCGAAGAGCTCGGTGAGGGCCGCGCCGCGGGCCCCAATGAGGCTCTGCAGGGTGACGCCATCGCTGTCGCGGAGGTCGACGCCGACCACGGTCACGGTGCCGGTCGTCCGGTCGTCGAAGGTGTCGGGGACCGCAGGCATGGTGTAGCTGCCTGCACCTTCGCCATAGGCAATCCAGAGTTGGTCCCGGTTGTTCTTGAAGACGGCGCGGGTGATGTCTGAGGCGCCGCGGCCGGCGGTGAAGGAGAGCGTGCGGGTGGCCGCATCCCAGGTCGCGTTGTCGACGGCGCCGGAGAAGGGCTGCGCTGCGAGGTCAAGACGGGTGGGGAGCGCATCGGCGTCGAAGATGTGGACCTGACCGGACGAGAGCTCGCGGGGGCCGCCGTCGACCTTGCCGAGGAGGAGCGCGACATCGGCAATCATGTACTTGGTGCCGGGGGTGAGGATGCCGCCGTGGATGGGGGCGAGCGTGAGAATGAGCGGGTCGTTGGGGGTCTCCGGCGTGGAGGGGTCGCCATCGACGCTGCCATCGGGGACGTCAACGGAGCGCGTCTTGTCGGCGCCGGCGGTGATGCCCAGCGGGACGAAGCCTTCGCCGGGGACAAGCGCGCCGCCGAGGATGATGACGGTGTCGGGGTTGGCAGAGGAGATGCCGGCGAGCGAGGGGAGCGTGACCTCCATGCGGCGCTGCGTGGGGACGTTGAGCGCTGCGCCGGGGTCGCGGACGGGGAAGGTGCCGGCGCTGTTCATGTCGATGCCGGTCTTCACGCCGCTGTAGAAGTCCTGGAGGAGCGGGAGGACGACTGCGATGATGGAGCCGATGTCGGTGGCGCTGCCGCCGACCTGCTGGATGATACTGGGCAGCAGGCTCGGGTTGCGCGAGAGCGAGATGAGGCCACCGACGCTCCAGAGGGTGCGGCTGCCCTGCGGCGCCGTGGCGATGAAGCTGTCTACGAGCGGGCGCCCGTTGAAGTAGAGCGTGACGCCCGAGGGAATGGAGGCGGCGTCGGCGAGCGGGATGGGCGAACCCTCCGGGAAGACGCGGTCGATGGAGGGGCCGACGATGAGGTCGAAGTTGAGGTCGAGCAGCGAGTTGCCGAGCGCGAAGCCGTTGATGGAGACGCCGAGTTCGCCATCGTTGGCGACCCGCTCGAACGACGGCACACCCTTGACCACGTCGACCTGGTCGAGCTGGTAGCAGAGGCAGGGAGACTGGCCCACGCCACCGCAGTTGTTGGTGTCGACGATGCCGGTGTCGGGGCAGACATAGCCGTCACGGACCTCCTGGATTTCGGCACGGGTGCTGGGCGGGGTGGAGACCATCGCGGTCGAGCCTGTCACACCGAAGAGAGAGACATAGGCGTGACCGGCGGGGCAGACGTGGATGTCGGCAGGCGGCGCAACGCCCGTCGCGTAGGAGCCGAGCGCGTCGGTG
>CAIWGR010000632.1 GCA_903912275.1 uncultured delta proteobacterium | reverse complement strand
TTCTCGGAGTCGAACGAGCATGACAACCGGGTGGGCAACTGGCTCGGCACCGAGGTGAGCGACGGCACGAAGCTGGGATATACGGCGGTGGTGCGGCTGCTGGGCCAGCGGTTCGAGCTTGGTCCCGACATCGAGGTGCCGAAGGAGCATGCGAGCGGGCTGGCGAAGTATCTGGCGGCCGAAGAGGCGGTTCAGTCGGACAACGCCGACATCGTGGCGCTGATGAAGCAGGTGCAGGGCGACCGGGGCGGGGCGCGGGAGCGGATCCAGCGGATGTTCGACACGGTGCAGAAGCTCAAGTTCCGCCCCTTCTCGGGGACAACGGATGCGCTGACGGCGCTGCGGCTGGGCGAGGCGAGCTGCAACGGCAAGAGCCGGCTGCTGGTGGCGATGATGCGGGCGTCGGGAATCCCTGCGCGGCTGGTGGGTGGCGTGGTGTTGGAGAATGGCAAGAAGCGGACCTCGCACCAGTGGGTGGAGGCCTTCGCGGGCGGCCACTGGGTGCCGTTCGATGCGACGAACCACCACTTTGCGGAGCTGCCAGCGAACTACCTGGTGCTCTATCGGGGCGACGAGACGCTCTTCCGACACACCTCGGATACCAACTTTGACTACGGGTTCGACATCGTGCGGCGGCAGGTGCCGGCGGAGCGGACGCTGACGACATTCGCCGCCTTCAATGTCTGGGCGCTCTTCTCGCGGCTGGGGCTGCCCTTCACGCTGCTGCAGACGGTGCTGATGCTGCCGCTTGGCGCGCTGGTGGTGGTGCTGTTCCGGAATGTGATCGGGGTGCCGACCTTCGGCACCTTCCTTCCGGCGCTGCTCGCTGCGGCGGCCGGAGAGACAGGGCTCTTTTGGGGCATCGTGGCGGTGACGATCGTGATGCTGGGTGTGGTGGCGGTACGTGCGGCGCTGAACCGGTTCGGGCTGCTGATGTCGCCGACGCTGGCGATTCTGTTGGCCTGCGTGGTCTTCATGATGATGGGGACGGCGATGGCGGCGGAGCGGCTCGGCCTGCAGGAGCTGACGCGGATCGCCTACTTCCCGATCGCGGTCATGGCGATCGCCTCGGAGCGGTTCTACCTGATCGTGTCGGAGGGGAGCACGAAGAAGGCCTTCAAGCACCTTGCAGGGACGATGTTGGTGGTTGCGGCCTGCCACCTGGTGATGAACTCGATCGCGATGCAGGTGCTGGTGTCGGGCTTCCCGGAGTTCCTGCTCTGGGCCATTGCGGCCAATGTCTACCTGGGTCGCTGGGTGGGCGTGCGGGTGGTGGAGTTGATGCGGTTCAAGGCGGTCGCAGCCGGTGCAGGAGGGAGCCATGTGGCTGCTGTCTGACCTGGCGGAGGCCTTCCGCAACCGGAGCCGGTATGGCTCACTGGTGGGGATGAACAACCGGAATGTGTCGCTCGTGCGCGGGTACAACCGGCGCGAGGACTACCTGTTTGCGGACGACAAGATCCTCTGCAAGTCGCTGCTGGAAGCGGGCGGTGTTTCGGTTCCGCCGACCATCGCGACGGGCGAGGGGCTGCGCGACATTCCGCGGCTGCTTGGGGTGCTGCGGGGCCGTTCGAACTTTGTGGTGAAGCCAGCGTCGGGCAGTGGCGGCGACGGGATCGTGGTCGTCGGTGAGGCCGATGAGGGTGGCTGGCAGACGGCGAAGGGGAGCTTCCTGGGGGAAGAGGCGATGGGGCGCCATCTGGCGGAGATCGTCTTCGGCGCCTTCTCGAACGACCTCGAGGACCGGATCCTGATCGAGGAGCGGATTGTGCCGCATGCGCTGTTTGCCGAGTTCTTCGCGGGCGGTGTGTCGGACATCCGAATCATCCTGCTGGAAGAGGTGCCGCTGATGGGCATGGTGCGGATCCCGACGCTGGCATCGGGTGGTCGCGCCAATCTCCACCAAGGCGGCATTGGTGTGGCGATGGATCTGGCGACGGGCATGACCTTCCGGGCGGTTTCGCGCGGCGAGAGTGTGCTGCGCCACCCGGAGACGGGCGGTGCGCTGATCGGGCGTCAGCTGCCCCACTGGGAGCAGACGCTGGAGGTGGCCCGGTTGGCCGCCGCGAGCGTTCCGCTTGGCTATGTGGGCGTCGACATCGTGGTGGACGCGGTGCGCGGACCGCTGGTGCTGGAGCTCAATGCGCGCCCCGGGCTGGAGATTCAGAACATCAATGGGCGTGGGCTGGGCGCGGCGCTGGCGGCCGCCGGCAAGGAGGTCGCATGAGGTCTGACCGCTTGTGGCCGGTCCTCGTTGGGACAGGCCTTTTTCTGGGTTGCGTGGGCGGACTTGAGTGGCTCGGCAGCCATCACGAGGCCCGTTACGAGGTCATCACGCTGGCGAACCAGCCGGAGGCCAGTTCGGATGGCTCGGGCGGGATCGAGGGCGGTTGGGAGACGCTCGCCTCGGGACCGGAGCAGGAGCGGGCGCGGCGGGTTGCGAAGATGGGGCAGCCGGAGGCGGCGCTGGAGATCTACCGGCTGCTGACGGTCGATCCTGCGACGAGCCCGGAGCTGCTTGCAGAGCATGCGAAGGTGGCGCGGGAGGCCAAGAAGTGTGACGAGGCGATGGCCTTGGCGGAGCGTGCGGTAACGGCAGCGCCGGAGAACGGCAGCGGCTGGTTGGCGAAGGGGCTCGCGGCGCGCTGCCTGGGGCAGCGGAGCGAGGTGCTTGGGCTGCTGCGCAAGGCAGCGGAGCTTCGGCCGAATCACAGTCGGACGCTGCTGATCCTGTCGGATGCACTCGAAGATGGAGGCCAGACGCGCGAGGCGCTGGAGGCGATTCGGCCGGTGTTCGGGCGCGGAAGCAGCCTGGAGCAGGCGCAGATTTCGGCCTCCGCAGGACGGCTGGAAATGAAGCTCCGCGACTTCAAGGCGGCGCGCGCGGCCCTCAAGGATGCGGTGCAGCGGGCGCCGGCGTCGGTGGAGATCTGGGAGGCGGTAGCGAAGGCCTTCCTCTTCTCGACCGAGGCGGCCGACATCACATCGGCAGCGGAGCATGCTGCGGCTGCGGTAAAGCTGGGGCCCGATGTGGCCTCGGTGCAGCTCACGCTGGGCAAGGTGCTGGAGCGGCAGGATCGCCAGCCCGAGGCGCTTGCGGCCTACCAGAAGGCGCTGAGCATCGACGCGTCCTACGACGCAGCGCGGGCCAAGGTGGCGCGGCTGGCGCTGGAGCTCGAGCAGCCACGGATGGCCCGTGAGGCGGCCGACGAGCTGGTGCGGCGCGACCCGGCAAGCGCAGACAACCAGTTCATGCTCGGCCTGGTGGCTGCGGGCACGGGCGAGATCGAGACGGCGCGCAAAGCCTACACCGAGGCCATCCGCCTACGGGAGGGCTTCTACGCGGCAGGCTGGTTCAACCTCGGCTCGCTCGAGCGCGATGCGAAGCAGCCGGAGGCGGCTGTGGCGGCCTATCGGAAGGCGATCGAGCAGCGGAAGGATTACGACGAGGCCTGGAACAACCTTGGGCTGGTGCAGCTCGACATGGAGCAGGTAGAGGAGGCGATCAGCTCCTTCAAGCAGGCGGCGGCGATCGACGCGACCTCTGCGGCCGCCTGGGGAAATCTGGGCAAGGCCTACGCCGCTCGGAACGACTATGCAGCCGCGGCGACGGCCTACGAGGAGGCGCTCAAGCGGGCGCCGAAGAACCGGACCACGCGGCTGCGGCTGGCGGCGGCCTATCGGAAGACGGGACGGGTTGCGGAGGCGATTGCGGGGTATGAGGCGCTCACAAAGGATGAGCCCCGCTACGCGAGCGCCTGGTACAATCTTGGCATCGCGCTGGCCGCCGCGCAGCAGCCGGAAGAGGCGCAGAAGGCCTACGAGACAGCGCTGACGCTGGAGCCCGAGCACCGGGCCGCGAAGAAGAACCTGGGCTTCCTCTTTGCCAAGGCAGGAAAGCTCGACAAGGCGGCGCCGCTCCTCACCGCGGCCATTGACGCAGAGCCGACTGATGCGGAGAGCCGGGTGTTGCTCGCGCAGGTTCTGCTGTCGCAGGGCGACCGCAACGGATGTCTCAAACAGGCGCTGCAGGCGCTCACGCAAGACAAGAAACTCGAAGAAGCCAAAGCCCTCGCCGCGAAATGCAGCGACCACCCATGAACCCGACCCACGCACTTGGAAAGCACATGCGAAACACAACTCAGCTCCGTTCCCTTCTGACCGCCAGCATCCTCCTCGCCGCCTGCGGCTCCGATAGCGCCCCCTTCCGCAACGTGGACGGCAACGGCACGGTCGACACCGGGACCACCGATACCGGAACCACCGATACCGGAACCGGCGCAGACACCGGGACCACCGATACCGGAACCGACACGCGGCCCGTCATCCCCATCGATCCCACAGCGACCGATGAGGTGGCCTTCCAGGCGGCGCTCGACCTCTACAACGCGCTGGATTACGCGGGCGCCGAGGCGGCCTTCACCCAGTTCATCGCCAACTTCCCGAACTCGCCGCGGGCCGACAACGCCGCCTACCTGAACGCGCGCTGCCTCTATGAGAGCGGCGACCCGGCCGGTGGCCAGCGGGCCTTCACCCAGTTCATCGCGACCCACCCCGACTCGGTCTTCCTGAACGAGGCCCACTATTTCCTGGGCCGCTGCTACTTCCAGCAGACGAACTATGCGGCGGCGCTGCCTGAGTTCCAGGCCTCTCTCAGCATCGACAGCGTGGGCCTCTACGCCGACGACGCGCAGTACTACGTGGCGCGGACACAGTACCAGCTGCTCAACTACGCCGAGGCGGCTGCGCAGTTCGACAAGCTGCTCAACGACTTCCCGGCGACGGTCTACATCGACAACGGCCTCTACTACAAAGGACGCGCTCAGTTCGCCCTCAAGGACTACACGAGCGCGATTGTCTCGTTTGATCGGGTGCTGACCTTCCCCGGCTCGATCTACCTCGACAACGCGACCTACTACAAAGGCCGGTCGACCTACTCGCTCGGTGACCTGGCCGGCGCGATGCCCATCTTCCAGTCGATTGCGGTGACCTTCCCCGGCTCGGCCTACGAAGACAACGCGCTTTACTACATCGCCCGGATCTACACCGATCAGGGCAACTGCGCACAGGCGCAGGCGACCTTGGCCGACCTGGGTGCAAGATTCGCCGGGAGCGTGTATGTGACCAACACCCAAACCTATCTCACCGCGAACGGCTGCTAGCATGGTCACCTCTCCTCGGAACCTCGTCTTCCTCCTCGGACTTGCTGCGCTTCCCGCGGCAGCGGAGGCGAAGGAGACGAAGGGCGGAGAGCAGCTGGCGCCCTGGCAGGTGTGGGAAGTGCTCACGAACTCCCAGTGGAAGCTGATCCCGACGGCGGAGCTGACAGCCGCGAGTTACCCGGAGAGCGGGGAGCTGGCGGGGCAGGGCGGCGCTGGGCTCTCCATCAAGCAGCGCTGGGCCGGCAACAAGGCGAGCTACGGCGCGACGTTTGAGCATGAGCCCTTTGCGCTGCGGGTCTTCAACTTCGGCGATGGCGAAGACAGCTACTCGCCGGAGCGGTTGACGCAGAGCACCGACACGGCGGCGGCGGCGATGCGCTGGCAGAGGCGGTGGAGCGAAACCTTCTCCACCGATGGCAATGTCTCGGTGTCGCAGCGGTGGGCGGAGAACGCGGCGGACGAGCGGCGGCTCACCGAGGCGAGCTGGGCCTTCGAGGAGCGTGAGGCCTTCGGGTTGCGGCCGATGTCGTGGACGGCCACGGCGGGTTATGGCCGGAGCATCTATCCGCAGTATCGGGTTGCCGACCGGGCGCTCGACTCGGAGTGGGGCTCGCTCGATGTTGCGACGGGCTACCGGCTCACCGACAAGGTGGAGCTGACGGCGGGGTACGAGGTGCGGAGCACGCAGTATCTCGATGCCAAGTATGACGATGTGGACAGCGACCAGAAGGTGACGAGGGCGACGGAAGACAAGTCGCTCCTGCGACAGTCGGGCACCGTAGGCGCCTCGTGGAAGGCGGTAGAGGGGCTCAAGCTGACGACGGAGCTGGAGCTGCTCCGCAACGACTACAGCAACTACATGCGTGTGATGACCGGCCGTGACGCAAGCGGGAACTACGAGGATCGGCTCATCCGGGATTACGAGGATGCGACGCGGAGCCTGCTGCGGCTGGGTGCAAGCTACCGTCCGAGCAATGCGTGGAAGGTGAGGTTCGGGGGCGAGTTCTGGATGCGGCCCTACGACACCTACCAAGCGCGGGACGTCGACAATCACTGGCTCGACAAGACGCGCGAAGACAGCGGTGTGAACCTGGACCTCTCGGGCGAGGTCGCACTGGCCGAAGCGGCTGGCTTTGCCTTCTCCACGGTGGCGAGCGGGAGCTACGACACGCAGTCGTCAAACATGGAGCGAGAGCTCTCCTTTGCGACGAACTACGCGGTCACGCGGCTCTATCTGGGCGTCTCGATCGAAGGGGTCGAGTAGGCGCTTCGCTGCGCCAACGCCCCGAACGGGGAGGCTAGCGATAACCCCCTCACCCGTGTTGCAGCGACGGCGCCGCCTCTGTTGCGATCGATCGCTCTAACCCACAGTCGCCCAACAGCGAGAGAGGGCTCTCCGTTGCGACGCTGTGGCGCGGTGAGGCGCGGCTGTTTGGCGGGGCGATCGAGGGGATCGCGGAGGCGGCCGACAGGTAGGGAGGCGGCCGCCCGAGCGGGCTAGCGAGCCTGGCCGTTGTTGCGGCGCCGGCGGAGCAGCGCCAGCATTGCGGGGGCGGCGAGCAGCCAGGTGAGGTCGAGCGAGCTACCGGCCGACGAGCAGCCGGAGTCTTTGGCCTTGGCGGCCGTGTTCGGGAGCTCGATGGGGTCCGTGTCGGCGGTCGCGTCGCCGGTACCATCGGTGCCTACGTCTGCGCCGCCGTCGCTGCCCGTGTCGCTGCCCGTGTCGGCGCCCGTGTCGGCGCCCGTGTCGCTGCCCGTGTCTTCGTTGCCGTTGGGGCAGCCATCGGCGCCCGAGCCAACCGTGGTGGGGCAGGCGTCGGCGGCGTCGAGGACGCCGTCGCCATCGTCGTCGAGGTCGCAGAGGTCGCCCTGGCCGTCGCCGTCGAGGTCGGCCTGGTCGGCGTTGGCGATCTGCCGGCAGTTGTCGGCGCCGTCGAGGATGCCATCGCCGTCGAAGTCGCCGTCACAGGCGTCGCCGAGGCCGTTTCCGTTGCTGTCGAGCTGGTCGGTGTTGGCGACGATGGGGCAGTTGTCGGCGCCGTCGAGGATGGTGTCGTTGTCGTCGTCGGTGTCGCAGGCATCACCGTCGCCGTCGGCGTCGGCGTCGGCCTGGTCTTCGTTTGCGATCTGCGGGCAGTTGTCGGCGGTGTTCAGGATGCCGTCGGCATCGAGGTCCTCATCGCATGCATCGCCGAGGCCGTCGCCATCGAAGTCGCTCTGGTCGGGGTTGGAGACCGAGGGGCAGTTGTCGGTCGCATCGGCGACACCATCGCCATCGTCGTCTGCATCGCAGAGGTCGCCGAGGCCGTCGCGGTCGAGGTCGCTCTGGTCGGGGTTGGAGACGATGGGGCAGTTGTCGCCCGTGAGGTCGGCCAGTCCGCTGCCGGCGACCAGCGCGCAGGCCTGCACGATCTCGCTCTCGCCCACGCCATCGAGGTCGGCGTCGACGTAGAAGGGGCGGAGCGCCTGAACGGTCGCGTCGAGGTCGTTGCAGTCAGCCGCAGCAGCGGCGCCGTCGCCGTCGGCGTCGGTGTCGCAGAGGTCGCCAAAGGCATCGCCGTCGAGGTCGGCCTGGTCGGCGTTGGCGACCACGGGGCAGTTGTCGACCGTGTTGAGAACGCCGTCGCCGTCCGTGTCGGTATCGCAGGCGTCGCCGATGCCGTCGCCGTCGAGGTCGGCCTGGTCCACGTTGGCAACCAGCGGGCAGTTGTCGCTCAGGTCGAGGAGGCCGTCGCCGTCGTCGTCATCGTTCACCGGGGTGACGATGATGGAGACCTCGTCCACGGCGGTTTCGAGCGAGCCGTCGGACGCATGCCAGGAGAAGGTAACGGTGCCCGAGAAGTTGGCCACCGGCGTGTAGGTGGCAAGGCCGGTCACGGGGTCGACAACAAGGTCGCCCGAGCTGGGCGCCACGTCGACGAGGTAGCGGAGGGTGTCGCCGTCGATGTCGGTGGCAACGAGGTTGAGGTTGCCGACGGTGTCTTCTGCCATCGTAAGGTCGTCGACGAGGCCGACGACCGGCGCATCGTTGGTGGGGTTGACGGTGAGGTTGACGGTGGCCTCGGTGGTGCCGGTGCCGTCGCCAAGCGAGTAGGTGAAGCTGTCGGTACCGTTGAAGTCGGGGTCGGGGGTGTAGCGATAGTTGGGGCGGCCCGTGGCATCGATCTCCACCAGGCCGTGGAGGGGCTGCGTCAGGACCTCTGCGATGACGGCGTCGCCTTCGGGGTCGACGGCGTCGAGGGTGACCATGACGGAGCTGTCTTCATCGACGGCCACCTCGAGGTCGGTCGCAAGGGGCACATCGTTGACGGCGCGGATGCGGACGGTGAGCGAGGCGGGCGCCGAGGTCGTGGAGGCGTCGGAGACGGTGTAGTTGACGGTGATTTCGCCATTGGCGTTGAGCGCCGGCAGGAGCTCTGCGAGGGCGGCATCGGTGCCACCGACGGAGCCGAGGAGTCCAAGGGAGTCGACGGTGAAGGTGAGCGGATCGCCATCGGGGTCGAGCGCAGCGAAGGCAAAGGCGAGCGGCAGATCCTCGTCGGTCTCGACGAGGGTGGCGGCGGCGACCGGGGGGTCGTTGGTGGGGGTCACATCGAAGGTGACGGTGGCTGTGTTGGAGAAGAGGTTGCTGGTGTCGATGGCCTCGAAGGTGAGGCTGTCTGCGCCGAAGTAGTTGGGCTCGGGAACATAGGTGAGGTTGGGCGGCGTGCCCGAGATGGAGCCGTGGGCGGGGAAGGCGCGGAGGATGAAGGAGACGAGGTCGCCTTCGGGGTCGACAGCGACGATGGTGAAGGGGGCGCTGCCATCCTCGGCTACCGTGACAGTCTGAGACTGGGCCACCGGAGCGCTGTTCACCGCGGTGAAGAAGACGGGGAGTGGGAGGGAGAGCGAGGCGCTGCCGTCGGAGACCGAGATGTTGAAGGTGGCGGCGCCGTTGGCGTTGAGGATGGGGGTGATGGCGAGGGTGCGGTTGGCGCCGGTGCCGCTGAAGATGAAGCTGGCATCATCGAGGACGAGCGGGCTCAGCGAGACTGCGTCGAGGACGAGGGTGTCCACGGCGTTGTCCACATCGCTGAGGGTGAAGGGGATGGTGAGGGTCTGGTTCTCGGTGCCGGTGTTGTAGGCGCCGACATTGATAATCGGGGGGTCGTTGACGGGGATGACGTTGACGGTGCGCTCGATGGGCAGGGTGGTGCCGCCGAGGCCGTCGGCGAGCCGGAAGGTGACGATGCGGAGGCCGCCGGTGGGGTTCTCGCCGGTGGCGGCGAACTGGATGGCCTGCAGGAGGGTCTCGACGCGGGCCGGGGTGGCGCTTGTGTTGAAGACGATGACGAGGTCGTTGCCGTTGGTGCCGCCGGAGTAGGTGCCGATCTGGGTGCCTCCGACGGAGACCCGGGTGGCGCCGATGGTGACGGTGGCGGTGGGGCCGGCGCCGATGGTGAGGCGGTCTGTGGTGAAGGTGGTGCCGAGGTAGGAGACGACGAGCCGGCCGCCATTGAAATTGGCGGTGTTGGGGTCGGTGACAACGGCGGAGGCGTTGAGGAGGACGTCGGCGCCGTTCTCAATGTAGTTGGGGCTGCTTCCGCCGAGGGTCATGGTGGGCGGCGGCGGCGGTGCGGGCGCCTCGACGGCGCCAATGTCGACGGCGGAGAGGCCGTCGCCGTTGCCGTCGATGACGCGGTTGGAGCCGCGCTGGTCGAAGCCAGGGTAGGTGGCGTCGACGCCGACGTCGATGAGCGCGCTCAGTGCGCCGGGGAGGTGGCAGGGGACAGTGCCGCCGTTGAGGGCAAGGCCGGCGAGCGCAGCCGCGGTGCCCGTGTAGATACCGGTGCCGGTGCAGGTGCCATCGAGCTGAGCAGAGCCTGTGTTGCCGGTGACGGCAGTGTTCTCCAGGGCGCAGGTGCCGGCGCCGAGAAGGGAGATGCCGGCGCCCTGGTTGGCGACGTTTAGGGTGAGGGTGGAGAGGGTCGCGGTGAAGGTGGCCGCGGCGTTGTCGCCGATGGCGATGGCACCACCGTTTCCGCCGCTCTGGTTGCCCGAGAAGGTGGAGTTGACCGCCGTGACCGCGCCCTGGTTGATGTAGAGAGCGCCGCCATCATTGTTGGCTGCGTTGGCAGCGATGGTGGTTCCGGAGAGGAGGAGTGTGCCGCCATTGACGCGGATGGCGCCGCCGCCGGAGGTGTTGTTGCCACCGAAGGAGAAGTTGTTGTTGAGGTAGCAGGCGTCGAGGGTGACCGCGCCTCCGGAGACAAGGAGGGCGCCGCCGTCGCTGGAGCGACCATTCGTGATGGAGAGGCCGGAGATCGTCACGGTGCCGGTAGTGACCTCGAGGAGGCGATAGTTGGTGGCGGTGCGTGTGAGGTTGAGGCTGGAGGCGCCGGGCCCGGTGATGGTCAGGCTCTCGGTGATGGCCGGTAGCGCGGTGCCCTGGGTGACCTGGAGGTTGCCTGTGAGCCCGGTGAAGACGATGGTGTCGGCGCCCGGGTTGGCGTTGGCGGCGATGATGGCCTCGCGGAGCGAGGTGGGTGCCGCCGGATTGATGGCTCCATCTGCGAGCGAATCAACGGTGATGGTGGCCGCAGAGGCGAGCGAGGGGAGCAACAGGAGAGCGGCACCGGAGAGGAGACGCATCGCGGGGCGTGAGAGAGCAGACATCCTATGACTCCGTGTTCAATTAATCCATGTGGGTGGATCATTTGTAAGTCGCACCTTGGTCGTGCGCAAGCAATTCGCGCCGTAAGGGCGGTGTTGTGCGCGGCCCGGTGGGAGAGCGATTCGCGCCGCGCGCGGCCCGGTGTGAACAGGGTCACGGGAGCGGGGTTGCGCGACCGGTGACCGAGGCCACCTGTGAAGGGTCGAAGCGGCACAAGGCCACGGTAAGGCCCACCAAGTGGGCGAGACGGGGATTGAACCCGTACTCCGTGAGGAGGCGGATTTTAAGTCCGCTGCGTCTGCCAGTTCCGCCACTCGCCCGTGGCCGCGGT
>CAIWGR010000631.1 GCA_903912275.1 uncultured delta proteobacterium | reverse complement strand
CTCCTCCCTTCCCGGCGTTCCTTGCCTAGCCGCCATTCCACGCTGGCAACAATTGCCGCTTCTCCGCCGGGACCCAGCGCAAAGGCCCGGTTTTAGGCAGTTTTTCTCTGCTGGCATATCGGCTGCTAGACACTCGTCGACGCTGTGAGCCATGATCGACGCCCTGTTCAACCAAACCAATTATCAGGCGACCAAGAAGTTGCTGGACGCCACCGCCCTCCGGCATGAGGCGATTGCCAGCAACCTCGCCAACTTGGAAACGCCCGGCTACCGGCGCGTGGACGTGGCCCCGTCGTTCAGCTCAGAGCTGCAGCAAGCGCTCAAGTCCGGCTCGGCGGACCAGGTCGCCAGCCTCCGACCCGCGCTCGCCTTGGACCCCGACGCCATCGCCTCGAACCGCGATGGCAACACCGTGCAACTCGAGACCGAGATGATGCATCTCAATCAAAACACGCTTGCGCACACGATGGAAGCGCAGCTTCTCACCGCCATGCTCATGCGCATGCGGTTGGCCATCACCGGGCGTCCTGCCTGATTCCCACCATGATCAACCTCCTCTCCGGCATCCACAGCACCGCCTCCGCGCTCAACGCCGAGCGCATCCGCATGGAGGTCATTTCCCAGAACATCGCCAACGCCAACACCACGCGCGGCGTGGACGGCAAGCCCTACGCCCGCGAGCAGGTCATCTTCGAGACCGAGTTGAGCAAACACCAGTCGGCGGGCGCGCTCGGCGCGGCGGCGCAGGGTGTGCATGTCTCGCGCATCGAAAAGGACGCCCGTCCGCCTCGGCTCGTCTTCAACCCCGGCCATCCCGAGGCCAACTCCGAGGGCATGGTGGCGATGCCGAACATCAACATCCACGAGGAGATGGCCGATATGATCGTCGCGTCGCGCGCGTTCGAGGCGAACCTCGCCGTGGTGAAGAACGCCCGCATGATGGCGCTGCAAAGCCTCTCCATCGGCAAACGCTGAGTCGCCCCCGAGCCGACCCTCCGCTGACGCGTCCCCATGGAAGCCCTCTCCGCCCTCCGCCTCATGCCCAGCCCCGAGCTGCGCCAGATGGGCTTGTCCAAGGCGGCGCAGGACGCACTCGCGAAGGCCATCCCGGCGGGCGAACTGCAGACGCTCAACCCCGGCCCCCTGTCGCCGGCGGTCGGCAACATCTCCAGCGGCGGCGGCTCGTTCGAGAACACGCTCGGCCACTTCGTGTCGAAGGTCGGCGGCGGCCAGGCAGTGGGGAACGAAGCGGTGGGCTTGCTCAGCGGCCAGGATGGTTCCCTGCACCAAGCGATGATCGCGATGGAGGAGGCGAGCCTTTCCTTCCAGCTCATGGTCGAGGTGCGGAACAAGCTGCTCGAATCGTATCAGGAGGTCATGCGGATGCAGATCTGAAGGACCAAGGCCCCGCTCCCGCTCCCACTCCCGCTCACAATGACCAAAGAACTCCCAACTCCCCATGCGCTGGCCGGCCACGGCCCGTCGTCGCGATGGCTGCCTCCTGCGGTCGCAACCGGTTGGCAGCGTGCTGACTTCGCCCGGTCATCGGGGCCGGGTCATTCATCGGGCCTTGGACCTTGGGGCATGGCCATCCCCCTCTCGCCATGAACGACTCCTTCTCCCAACTCGCCACCCAGCTTCAGGCCCTCTGGAAGGAACTCGGCCTCAACCAGCGCGTCAGCCTCGTGCTGGCCGCAGGCGTGGTGTTGCTCGGCCTCGGCGGCCTGGCCTTCTGGTCGAGCCGCACGGATTACGCGCTGCTCTACGGCCGCCTCGAAGACGCTGAGGCCGCCAAGGTCATCGCCGCCCTCGACGACGCGAAGATTCCCTACAAGGCCGGGCGCGGCACCGTTTCCGTCCCCGCCGACAAGGTCCATGTGATGCGGATGCAGCTCGCGGCCAAGGGCATCCCGCGCGCAGGCGATGGCGTGGGCTTCGAGATCTTCGACAAGCCGAACTTCGGCATCTCCGACTTCGTGCAGCGCGCCAACTACCTCCGCGCGGTGCAAGGCGAGCTGTCCCGCACCGTCGCGCAGGTGGACGCGGTGGAGAGCGCGCGGGTGATGATCGTGATCCCGGAGAACCGGCTGTTGACGGACAACAACCGGAAGCCGACGGCCTCCGTCTTCGTCCGGGTGCGCGGCAACGCGGTGCTGCCGCCGCAGACGGTCAACGCCATCCGCTTCCTCATCGCCAATGCAGTCGAGGGCTTGCAGGCGAATTTCGTCACCGTGGTGGACAACCAGGGCAACGTCCTCTCCGAGAACAACGAGAACGACCCGCTCGCCGGTCTGAGCGCCACGCAGCTCAACGCCCGCAAGAACCTGGAACAGTATTTCTCCAAGAAGGCCGAGGGGATGCTCGACAAGGTGCTCGGCGCGGGCCGGGCCGTCGTGCGCGTCTCGGCGGAGATCAACTTCGACACGCTGACCCGCACCGAGGAGAAGTATGATCCGGAAAGCGCGATATTGCGCACCTCGACGCTGAATGACGAGAACACCGACAGCCTCAGCGGCTCAGGCGCGAACAGCGGCGGCGCGAACGGCGGCGGCACGCCCGGCACGGCGAGCAACTCCAGCTTGGAGACGAACAACGTGGCCCTGGCGCCTGCCACCAAGAGCAACACGAAGAAGAAAGTCGTGAACAACTTTTACGAGATCAACAAGGTGGTCAACAACCTCATGCAGACGGCGGGCGGCGTGAAGCGGCTCTCGGCGGCGGTCTTCGTCGCAGCGCGCATGACCGGCTCCGGCACGAACCGCGTCGCCGCGCCGCGCACGGACGCGGAACTGGCGAAGCTCAAGAGCATCGTGCGAAGCTCGCTCGGCATCCAGGAGGGCGTGGACGCGCTGCGGAAGGATGAGATCACGCTCGAAGAAATACTCTTCAACGACGAGCTCGGGCAGGATATCTCACTCCGACTCGACCAGCAGCAGAAGAGCGATTTCTGGTGGAACCTCGCCAACGCGGCGGTGTATCCGGCGCTCGCGCTCGCGGTGCTGCTGTTCTTCTGGCGGACCTTCAAGCGCACGCCCGACGACGCCATCCTCATGGGCATCCCGCTCAGTCAGTTCACGTCCGCCAACAATGGCAATGGCCAAGCCAACGGAGACGGCAATGCTTATGCCCGGGCCTCGGGCACGCCGCCGACCGTGACGGTGGACGTGCTCAACCAGCTCATCCGGGAGAACCCCAACAATATGTCGGAGGCCATCCGCTCGTGGATGACCCGCAGCAAACCCGCTAAATAGAGACATGGCCGCGCCCGACTCCAACTCCGCCACCGAGTTCTCGAAGCTGACCAAGCTGCAGAAGTTCGCCGCGCTCCTGATCATGCTCGGCCCTGACGGCGCCTCGCAGCTCATGAAGAGCTTGGACGATAACGAGCTGGACGCCATCGCCGGTGAGATGGCCAAGATCACGATGGTCAGCCAAGAGTTGCAGGCCGAGCTCCTGCAGGAGTTCGCCGAAGTCGCGGTCGAGGCCTGCACGGGGATCCGTGGTGGCGTGGACTTCGCCCAGACCGCGTTAGAGAAGTCACTTGGCGGTTTCAAGGCGTCCAACATCATCAGCCGCGTCGCGCCCAGCCGCACCTCGCCCAGCCGCGCGGTCGACTCGCCCATCGTGAAGATCGCCGACTTGGAGGCGCGCCAGATTTTCAACCTCATCAAGCACGAGCAGCCTCAGACGATCGCACTGATCCTGAGTTACTTCACGCCGGTAAAGGCTTCCCAAGTCCTCGGCATACTGCGCTCG
>CAIWGR010000630.1 GCA_903912275.1 uncultured delta proteobacterium | reverse complement strand
TTGGCAGGCGCAGTGTTGGGCGCTGTGTTGCAGGGCGACCCGAATGCCTCCTTCCCGATGGCCTCCATCGTGGTCCTTTCGCTGCTGCGCGGCGCCTCCGAGGGGCTCTTCTTCGAGGGGCTGGTGGCCCGCACGTTGCTGCTCGATGTGGAGCATCCCGTGAAGGGGATTGTGGTCGCAGGGAGTATGTCGGCGCTCTATACAGGGCTGCTGGTGCTGGCCGGTACAGGCGATGTCCAGGTTGCCTCGCTGGCGACCGTGATCTGGTGGCTCTTGGTGGCGCTGCCGGCGAGCGCGGTGATGTGGCAGACGCGTTCGGTCTCGATCGCGATGCTCTACCGTGCGCTGGCCTGGCTGGTCTTCTACCTGACCTGGTAGGCCGAGTTACTTGATGCGGATGCGCCGCCGGGCCTCGACCTCAATGTCGGAGATTTCTCGGATGGCCTTCTTGAGCCTGACGAGGATCTCGCGGCGCTCGACGGCGACGTCGTAGGCGAGCTTGTAGTTTCCGAGCGCGGCATAGACGTCGGAGAGCGGTTCGAGGATGGCGACGAGGCCCCGCTCATGGTGGGTCTCTTGGCGCAGGGCGAGGAGCTGGTTCAGCGCCGGTTCGAGCCTGTTTTCGGCGATGTCGATGTGGGCGCCCACCAGCAGCAGCATGAAGCGCTGGTCCATGTCGGTCTTGTTGACCTTGATGGAGGCGAGCCGTGCCTTGGCCTCTTTGATGCGCCCCGTCCGCACCTTCGCGAGGGCCATGATGGCAAGGAAGAAGTTGGCCTCAGGAAGAACAAAGACCTCTGGGTGCGCCCTCTCCCAGCCGAGCAGGAACTGGACGGCCTCTTCGTGGCGCCCGTCATCCATCATGATGTCGGCGAGGTTGGAGGCGACGAGGAGGGCGGGGGGCCAGTACTGCTCGCGGGTGTAGATCTCGAGGGCGCGGTGGAAGAGCTCGGCTGCGGTGATGTCGCTGCCGGCGCCGGCGTGCTCGCAGGCAATGTTGTTGAGGATGCTGGCGCGGACAACGGGGAGCTGGTCTCCGAGCATCCCGAGCCCCTTGTAGTTCCAGACGAGCGCCGAGGTGAGGTCGCCCTTTGCGGCGAAGATGCGCCCTGCCGTTACCGTGGCGGGTCCGATGATGTCGGCGGGGAACTGGCCGATGCGCTGCAGGATGGGGTCGAGGAGCCGTTCGGCGAGTTCAAAGTCGCGCAGGAAGAAGGCGGCCGTCACCCGGACGAGGTCACGCCGGACGACCCAATCGGGCGGCAGTTGGAGCGACATGAGCCGTGGCTCGAGCTCGGCTGGCCGGATGCGACCGGCCATGAGAGCGTGTCTGCAGCGGATGACCTCAGCGACACCTACCGGCACCTCATCGGGGGCGAGAGAATCGAGCAGTTCGATGGCGAGCGCGGTGCGCGTGACCATGAGCTGCGCGAGCCGATGTAGGGTCTCAGTGTTGTCCAATGCATCTCCGTATATTTCGATGCGCCTCGACTAAGATCGGTCGTGCGAATTCGCAACCAGAAGAGTCATCTTTTTGCACAAAATGACGCGTCGGGCGAACCCTGCAGGTCGCCGTTGCTACTTCACGCGGACTTGGCGCCGGACCTCGACCTCGATGTTTGAGATGTCGCGGATGGCCTTCTTCATGCGGGCGAGGATGGCGCGTCGCTCCACGGCGCAGTCGTAGGCGAGCTTGAAGTTGCCGATGGCGGCGTAGACATCAGAGAGCGGCTCGAGGATGGCCATGAGTCCCCGCTCGTGGTGGGTCTCTTCGCGGAGTGCCAGGAGGAGCTCGAGCGCGTCGGTGTGACGCTCCTCTGCGATGGCGATGTAGGCGTTGACCAGCATGATCAGGATGCGCTGGTCCATGTCGGTCTTGTTGACCTTGATGGAGGCGAGCCGCGCTTTGCTCGCTTCGACGCTCCCGCTCCGCACATGTGCCATGGAGAGGGCTGCAAGGAAGAAGTTGGCCTCGGGGAGGTGAAAGACCTCCGGGTGGGCGCGCTCCCAGCCGAGGAGGAAGGTGACCGCCTCTGCGGCGCGCCCATCCTCGATCATGATGTCTGAGAGGTTTGCGGCGGCCATGAGGGCCTTGGGCCAGACCTTCTCGCGGGTGTAGATGTCGAGTGCGCGTTGGAAGAGCTCGGCAGCCACGCTGTTGCTGCCAGCGCCAGCATGTTCGCAGGCGATGTTGTTGAGGATGCTGGCGCGGATGCCAGGGAGCTGGTCTCCAATCATGCCGAGGCCGCTGTAGTACCAGATGAGCGCAGACTTGAGGTCGCCCTTGGCAGCGTAGACGCGCCCGGCGAGGACGGCTGCTGGCCCGACGATGTCTGCGGGGAAGGTGGCGAGCCTGTCGAGGATGGGGAGCAGGAGCCGTTCGGCGAGGTCGAAGTCGCGGATGATGTGGGCGGCGGTGACGCGGACGAGGTCGCGGCGGATGAGCCACTCTGCGGGGAGGTCGAGTTTGGCGAGCCGCTGCTCGACCTCGGCGGCGCGAATCTGCGCGGTCATGAGGCCCTGCCGGCAGCGAATCAGCTCACCGATTCCCTCGGCGATCGTGCCTTCGGGCAGCGATTCCAACAACTCGATCGCGGCCGCGGTGCGGGTGATCATGAGCTGCGCGAGTTGCTGGGTGACTTCTGCCGGTTCCATGTCTCTGCGTTCGCCTTCTTTCGAGGGGGTAGACCATCTAACCCTGAGCCCGCGGTTGCACAATCAACGCGGAAGTGCCGCAGTGCGTGGTCTCGACGCGCCTCGCGCGCGAGGGTTGCCGGTCAGCCTGCTAGACGTGGGGCAGTTCGTCGACGAGTCGGAGCCCTTGCAGCTTGTAGCCTTCGCCCTCTCGGACGAGGTGGGTACCGAGCCCCATCTTCCTCAGTTCGGAGATGGCCACATAGACGCGTGCGTGGGCGGCGCGGGACTCGGCCTCTTCGCCTGGCCAGCCGATCTCGAAGAGGCGGTCGGTGGAGAGGGTATGGGAACCATCGAGGGT
The DNA here is from genome assembly GCA_903912275.1 of uncultured delta proteobacterium. Lineage (GTDB taxonomy): Bacteria > Myxococcota_A > Bradymonadia > REDH01 > REDH01 > CAIWGR01. Next base: position 6,099 of record CAIWGR010000630.1, on the reverse strand, counting down.
CTTGACGAGCCCTTCGAGCAGCCGCCGGAAGGTGTTGCGGCGGCTGAGGTCGACAGGCCGGTTTCCGGGGATCTGGAAGCCGAGCCCGCTGTGGAGGATGATTCCGGTGCCGATGGCATGCTTGGAGCGGAGGATGATGCGGGTCCAGACGCTGCGCGAGGCGGTTCCGAACTCGGAGAGCTGGGCGTCGCGGAGCTCGACGAGGAGCGCGAGGGAGCCGCCCGCATGGTTGCCTGCGAGCGAATTGAAGAGGCCGGCATTGAGTTTGTCGTCGGCGATCTCGAAGGCCTTGGAGACGGTGCGCAGGCGGTCGAGGGCCTCTTCGCGGTGGCCTTCGAGCAAGAGGAGGAGCGCGTAGATGCCAGCGACGAAGGCGTGGGTCCGCGGCTGGGCCTCGTCGACAACAGCGAGGGCCCGCTCGAGGATGGGGCGGGCGCCGTAGAGGTCACCGCGGTCGAGCTTGGAGAGCCCGGTCAGTCCATCTGCGGTGGCGCGGAGGTAGCGGAAGCGGCGGGCATCGAGCCGCTCACGTGCGAGCGAGAGCTCGGTCTCTGCCTCTTCGTTTCGCTGCAGGTTGATGAGGACCTGCGCGAGGGTGATGCGTGCGAGGTCGAGGTCGTGGAGGTCGCCGATCTGGGTGAAGGTGAAACGTGCCCGGAGCGCATACTCGAGCGCGAGCTCGTGCTTGAGGTCGCTGGACTCGAGTGATGCGAGCTGGAGGTTGCAGCGGGCCTCTGCGATGCGCAGGCGTGCAGAGCGGGCGGTATGGATGGCGCGTCGGTTGAGGTCGCGGGCCTCGTCGGGGCGGTCGCCTGCTTGAGCGATGAGTGCGAGGCAGCGGAGCGCGTCGCTTGCTGCGAGGGGCTCGAGCAGCGGAGCGGTATCGCGCAGAACCTCTTCGGCCTCGGTGAGTCGACCTGCGAGGAAGAGGGAGCGGGCCTGCTCCAGGCGTGCGTCGCGGCCGAGGGAGGGGTCGTCGATCAGTGCATTTGTGATGGCAAACGCTGTCTCGAGCTCGCCGGCGTTGCGGTGCATGCAGGCGCGGAGGAGCTGAAATCCGCCCTCATTGCTGGGGAGCGTGGCGAGGTGCCGAAGCCGCTCGATATGTGCCTCGGAGCCGTTGGTGTCGAAGAGGAGTCGGAGCCCGCGCCAGAGCGTGGTGGGCGGGAGCGGGATGCGCTCGAGCGCGCTCGCGAGCTCGAACCAGCTCTCTTCTGCAATGAGGGTGGGGGATATGGCATCCTGCACGGTGTGGCGTGAGATGCGACCTTCGACGGCATTGGCAAACTCGGTGCCAAGCAGGTTGCTCCGGACCACGACTGCGGCGGCGGGTTTGCGGATGCGCAGGCCGACGATGTCCCAGTGGATGAGGTCGCTGGCAAGGAGCGCCATCGAGGCCTGCTCGACGCCGTTGATGGGTTCGCGGGTGAGCTCGACGAGGTGGTGGATGGTGGTGCCGCTGGGCAGGAGTGCGAGCTCTGCGATGAGGCGTCGCTCGAGCGGCTGGCATTGGGAGAGCAGCTCGACGATCTGGTTGGCGTAGGAGCCGCCATCGAGGTCGGAGGGGAGGCCGGCGAGGTTCTGGAGGGAGAAGGAGACGAGCCTGGGGGCGATGCCGCGCTGGAGGGAGGTCAAGGCGACCTCTTGGAGGGAGGCAACGCCGTCGCACAATGCTAAAACTTCGGGACTTAGGTGGGTCTGGTTCGCGGTTTCCAAAGGGTGATTCTGTTTCACTTTTGTCTCCCTAAAACGACGTGTCCAACCTGAGAAAGGTGGGACTGCTCCAAGAATCCCCATGAATCATGGGGTGTTTTCCGACCAGGCAGTTTGAGCTGCTCAGCGTCAGCGGGCGGAATTGGTAAGACCGTTATCCTGAAGGGTCAACGATTCAGAAGAGCTGTTCCATTTGGCGTAACTCTACAAAAGTTTTCTGCACAAGTGTATTTGTATACAAGTGTAAAAACACACTCCGATCGCACCGCGCCCCCTCTCATCGTCGCTCGCCCGGTTCGAAGGGCTGAGCTTCGACGCGTCGCTCGCCCCCGCAGGAGGCCTGTGTGGCCTATCGGAAGGGCTGTGCTTCGACGAGTCGATCGACGACCCGGAGCCCTGCGAGCCGGTAGCCGTCTCCATCTTTGACGAGGAAGGCAGCGAGGCCCCGCTTCCGGAGCTCGCCGATGGCCACATAGACGCGGGCCCGGGCCGCGTCGGGGAGCGCACGCTCGCCCTGCCAGCCTGCCTCGAAGAGCTGGTCTGTGGAGCGTGTTTCGCCCTGCTCCATGGCTTCGATGAGCGAGGCGAGGAGGCGCCGCAGCGTGGGGCGCTGCGATAGGTCGACCAGTGGGTGACCTGGCACGACAAAGCCGAGCCCTTCGCGGTGGGTGAGCCCCTCGTCGAGGCGATCGCGGGTGCGTCTGAGGAGACGGGTCCAGAGGCCCTCGTTCAGGCGCGGGTGATGGCGGAAGGCCTGATCGAGCTCGCGTGTGGAGGCGGAGCCGGCCGGCGGGAGGGCGAGGGGCGGGTTGCCGACGAGCGCACCGAAGGCTGCAAAGAGCCGTGCGTGGTGGTGGTCCTGCATGGCGTGGAAGGTCTCGGCGACCTCGCGCCAGCGATGGCTGGCCTCTGTGACGCGGCCCTCTTCGATGAGGAGCAGCGCGAAGACGGCGGTCGCCCAAGCGTAGAGTCGGGGCTGCCGCTCGTCGATGCTGGCGATGGCCTCTTCGAGCGGTGGGCGGGCCTCGTCTGGCCTTCCGCGGTCGAGCGCGGAGAGGGCAGAGAGGGTGGCCGTGGTGGCCCTCATGGCGCGGCTCTGGAGGGCGGTGAAGGTGGCTGTGGCTTCGCGGAGCTGGGCCTCCGCCTCGGCGTGACGGCGCAGGTTTAGCAAGGCCTGCGCGGTGGTGACGGCGGCGCAGGCCCGGTCGAAGAGGTCGCCCTGCCGGTCGAAGGCGAGGCGTGCGCGGAGGGCGTGTTCGAGCGCCCGTTCGAGCTGCAGATCGGCGGCCTCGATGGAGGAGAGCAGTCCGTGCGCGCGTGCCTCCGCGATGTGGAGCCGGTTGTCGCGCGCGATGCGGAGTGCCTCGAGCGCGATGGCGCGGGCCCCGTCGGCGTCGTCGAGCCCGAGCTTGATGGCGGCCGAGGCTCGGAGCGCATCGGTGGCAGCGAGGGGGGCAAAGCGGGTAGCGGTTCGGTCGAGGAGCTGGGCGGCCTCATGCAGCCGGCCGGCGGTGTAGAGGCCGCGCGCCTGTTCGAGGTTGGCCTCGTCGCCGAGCTCGGCGTGATCGACGAGCGGAGAGGTGAGGAGGAGTGCCTCGTCGATGTCGCCCGCCTGGCGATGGAGTCGGGCTCGGAGCAGGCGGCTCGCGGGGTCTGTTGCGGAGTCAGAGGCGAGCAGTGCGAGCGCGGACCGTCGCGCCGGCTGTTCGGCGGTGTCGGCGAGGAGTTGCAGTGCCTGCCAGCGTCGCGTTTGCGGGAGCTCGAGCCGTTCCAACGCGGTCGCGATGCTGTCCCATGTTGTGCCATCGAGCGGGCCCGGTGCGACGGCGTCGCGTGCGGAGAGGCGGTCGAGATTGGCCGCGAAGGCGGTCGTGAGCTCGGGTGCGAGGACCTGCAGGTTGCTGAGCGAAGCAGCCACGGGGCGGGGGAGTCGGAGCCCCGCGAGGCTCCAGCGGAGGAGGTTCAACGGGACCAGCGAGAGTGCGACCGCTTCGAGGGATTTGCGGCTCAGGGCGCAGCGGTCGGCGAGCTCACGGAGGGGTGCACCGTCGGGTAGCAGTGCGAGCTCGGCGAGGAGCTGTCGCTGCGCCGGCTCAAGGTCGCGGAGCTGTGCGGTGAGCTGGTTCGCGAGGGTTCCACCGTCGAGGTCGGAGGGGAGCCCTGCGAGGTCGCGTGTGGCCTGCTCGATGCGTTCGGCGGTGGTGCCTTGGGCCAGCTCACGCCGCGCTGCCGCCTCGAGCTCCGGCAGGCCGTCGCAGGCCAGCAGGAGCGATTCGGGCAGTGCAGCTGGCTCGCTCACCTGTCGCCCAGGTCGAGTCCGCCGGGATAGGCGTAGGAGACGTCGCAGCCGTAGCCGTAGACGGAGAGTCCTGCGGGCTGGCCGGCCACGAGGGAGTGGGTTCCGGGCGTGATCGGCAGGCGGACAACCTCCCAGCTGGTGCCGGGGATGGGGTCGCGGGTGGCGGTCACGGTGGCGTCGTCGAGGATGAGCGAGGCGCCCGTGGGGAGGGCGATGCCGATGTAGTTCTGGATGTACCCTTCTGGGACGAAGAAGGTGTAGTCGGCGCGGAACTGGGAGGCGGCGCTGGGGAGCAGGAAGGCTGGGTCTCCGATGCGCTTGAAGGTGCCGTCACCGATGGGGCACTCGGGCGAGGTGGGGATGGCGCAGCCGGAGGACAGGGTTCGGCTGCAGTTGCCCGAGATGCCCGGGTAGAAGGAGCCGACCATGAACTGTCCGACGGAGATGGGTGCGTCTGCGCTGACGACGAAGTCGCCGTTGTAGTTGAACTCTACGGCGTCGCCCGCCTCGCGGAGGATGTGGCCATCTACGCCTGCGATCACGGGGGTGGTGTGGAGGGTGGTACCGGCGTTGGCGGCCATGACGCGGTAGACATCGTCTTCCGTGCCGCGGCGGGCGAACTTGGTGAGGACCAGCTCGGTGCCCCAGGTGGAGACGGGGTAGAGCTGCTGCTCGAGGTGGTCTGCAGCGCCGGTGTCGTCGGGGATGTAGGAGGCCTCGGAGCCGGAGAAGACGGCGACGGGCTGGGTGGCGTTGATGAGCATGCCGGTGAGGTCGGCCGGGTCGTCGGGGTCGGGTGCGTCGCCGTTGTTGCGGTCAGCCATGAGGTTGACCACCTGTCCCTGGGTCAGGGTGAGGGTCTGGGTGCCGCCGGGCGCGATGGCGGGGACGCCGGAGCCAGCGCGGATGCCGGCGGGTGAGGTGACGGTGACCTCGGTGGTGCCGGGCGCGGAGGCGACGATGGTCACATACCAGCGGGCGGAGAGGCGGGCGAAGACGGCGAGGTCGTCGCCGGAGTAGTAGGCCATGACCCGGTACTGGGTGCCGAGCGCGTTGGCGGGGAGCAGGAGCGAGGCGTCGTTGGAGTAGCCGGCGACAAGGTTGTTGGGCGGGTTGAACTGGTGGACGGTGACGGGGCCGTCGGCCTGGACGCGGTAGGCTGCGTTGGAGATGCCGGTGCCATCAATCTGGGAGACGGCGCCGAGGTTGATGAGGGTGAGGTCGCCTGCGGCCACGGTGCCGCTGAAGAGCGGCGCGGCTGAGCCCTGGGTGACAGTCACGTTGACGGAGGAGCGGCCGGGGTTGGAGACGGAGACGGCGAAGCCGAGGCCGCGGGCCTCGTTGTCGAGGTAGGTGGCCCAGAAGTCGCATCCGAGATACTCCTTGTTTGTGAAGGTGCAGGGGTCTGCGTCTTGGCACTGGCCTGCGACACAGATGCCGGCGCAGGACTCGAGCGCGGTCTGGGTGGCGCCGTCTGCGTTGCAGGCGACCACCTCGTTGCCGCGGCAGGAGAGGGCGCCGGGGTCGCAGAGCTGAGCGGTGCAGGCGCCGTCGCGGCAGTAGGGCGTTTCGGTGGGGCAGGCGGTGTCGACGAAGGCGGTGCCGTCCGCATTGCAGGTGCGGGTGAAGCCGCCATTGGCGCAGGTGGTTGGGTCGGAGGGGCTGCAGAGGGGCGCGGTGCCGACCTCGCAGCTGCCGTTGCGGCAGGTCTCGCCGGTGGCGCAGGGGATCTCGCGGATGGAGCCGTCGGCGAGGCAGATGCCAGAGATGGTGGCGCTGACGCAGGTGAGCTCGCCCGGGCCGCAGATGCCGTCGTCGGTGTCGGCCAGGGAGCCGGTGTCTGTGTCGGCTGCTGCGGTGGTGTCGCCGGAGCCGGTGTCGTTCTGGAGGCAGCCGCGTCCGATGCAGCCGGTGTCCTCGGTGGACTTGGCGGCGCTGCTGTCTGTGCAGGCGACGAGCGGGAGACAACAGAGCAGCAGTGTGGCGCGGAGGTAGGACATGAATCGGACCGGGTGTGCGGGGGAATTCTGGCACCCTAGCGTGAAGCGTGGGGCGGCATTCCTTAATCCGTCTAAATCGCGATGGCG
>CAIWGR010000629.1 GCA_903912275.1 uncultured delta proteobacterium | reverse complement strand
TGGCTGCTTGGGACAAGGTGATGAACCTCGACCGGTTCGACCTCAAGTAGGTCTCGAACGCTAGCACGAGCATCGCGCCTCGGGGGTCAACCTCGGGGCGCGCGCCGTTTTGGGAGCCCAGATGCAGCTGCCGAACTACCGCTGGCAGAGCGCCAAATAGTGCTGCGCTGCGCGGTCGGTCGGGTCGTTCGTGAGACAGGCCTGGAAGCCCTCCGAAGCGGCCTCCAGCAGGCCGGCTTCGAAGGCGGCGATGGCGGCCGCCAGCTTGGGGGCGTTGGCGTGGCGGAGTTCCCGGAGCGCTGGCTGGAGCGAATCGAGCACCTCGTGCAGATCGACCCGCTCGGCTCTGCCTTTGACCTCGATGCGGCCGAGCCTACGCGTCTGAAGCAGGCCCGTCGCGTCCAACTGCTTGGCAAGGTCGCCCGTGATGAGCACCTCGGAGCCAAAGGTCTTCGTGAGACCCTCCACGCGGGCAGCGGTGTTGACGGCATCCGAGATGACAGAGGAGTCCCAGCGGCCGCTCTCGCCAACGATGCCCATCTCGATGCGGCCGAAGTGAAGGCCGATGCCGAGCGTGACCTCGGTGCCGGGCGGAAGACAGGCGCCCAGCGCACCGTTGGTCATCGCCTCGTGGAGGGCGCGCTGCATCTCGATGGCTGCACGCACAGCGAGCTCCGGCGCCCCGTTGAAGAGGGCCAGGATGCCGTCGCCGAGGTAGTGGACAACGAAGCCCTCGTTCTCTCGGATGCGGGGCGCCACATGGGCGAGGTAGCGGTTGATGAAGGCGAAGATTTCGCCGGCCTCGAGCTTCTCGCTGATGCTGGTGAAGTTGCGCAGGTCGGCGAACATCACGGTGGTCTCGGCGCTGGCGCGGGCACCGAGCGTTGCATCGAGCGGCGACTTCATGCCCAGCGACTCGAGGAAGGGCCGAGGAACGAAGCGACCGAAGGCCTCGTTCATGGCCAAAAGCGAGGCATTTACCTTCTCGAGATCGGCCAGTGCGACGCGGGCCTCCTCGAGCGAGATTTGGGCAGCTTCCGCCGCGATGAGGGCATCGCCGAGTCCGCTATGGAGCGGCAGGTCGCTCAGGCGCAGGCCGGCCTTCTCGAGGTCTGAAACCCGGCCGATGGGCGGGAGCCCGCAGAGGAGCCAGCGGCCGTCGGGCATGGGCAGAATCTCGCCGCGGAGCATTCGAGCGGGCGCCGAGGTGCAACTCACGGTAAGGATCATGTCGGTGAGTTCGACGAACCAGGAGGCGTCGAGGAGCGCGGGGAAGGGGCGCACGAGACGAATCTCGGGAACGGCGTCGTCAGCGAGCGACCAGAGTCGGCGTACGGCAGGTGATACCCGCTCGAGCAGCCCATCCGCATTCCAGAGCAGGTGGAAGGGCAAGATTCGCGAGAACTCGTTGTCGCCGAGCAGCATGGCTCCGCTCATCGGAGGCTCCGTGTCACGAAAGGGCCTTATGCCAGACGATCATGCGCTTGCAGGGCAGCCGGTGCGCGGTGTCGTCGATGTGCTCGAAGCTGATCTCTTCTTTGAAGTAGACGCCCAGCCCCATGAAAAGGCCCTCGACGAAGGGGAGGAGGCCGGGACGGTGCGAGTAGTAATCGACCTGCAGCTTGCCCGGCTCAAGGTTCTTCACCCGGAAGGAGGGCGGCTGGTAGTCGGGGAAGGTGACCCTGATGCGCTGGTGCATGTGGTCGAGGTTGGCGAGGAAGTCGGCGAAGTCGCGACCCGTGCTGGCCATCATCGTGTCGTAGTGTTTGGTGGCGATATCGCTGACCCAATACTGCCCGAAGGCTGCGAGGATGGCCTCTGCCGGCAGGCCAAGGACTTCAACCGCCTTGCCGACGAGGTTGTAGGTCACGGCGTCGTCGTAGGGCTGCATGGCCGAGAAGTTTTCGGGAGCGCCGGCACCGGTGTGGATCTTGGTCCAGGTGTCAGCACCAAACTTCTCTGTCACGAGCCCGCGAACTGCCTGATTCACCATTCCGTACATCGCCACACCTCAACCAGACCGTGCGAAAACACGCAGCGGCGTTAGAGTAGCAACGAAGCGCAGTATGGGCCATACTTCTGGCGAACTTCGCCGATCTAAAAATCTGATGGAACGCGGGCGCGGAGATGCCTCCGCTAGCGGCCGCTGCCCTCGACTGCATCGCGCACGGGAGCAATCTTCGGGGGCCGCTTGGACGGCTTGGGGTCGGGGTTGACGATGGAGGTACCGAAGGGCTCGGTGTTGACGGCCGTTCGCATCAGCTGCTGGACACCGGCAATCGACGACACCTGCAGCAGCGCGACAAAGTTGAGCGCCGGCTGATGGCTGTAGTGGTAGTCGTCGCCATCGATCTGGGTGTAGGCCGTGCTCGGGTAGCCGCGCAGCACGAGCGAGCGGTCGTCGAAGGGCTGAACGATGACGTTCCGCCGAAACTTCTCGCCATAGGGAAAGTACTGCTCGGCGTTGGAGAGGTAGAGCGCGCGGAGCGGGGTGCCGACCTTGCGGAGCGCCGCGGCAATGTCCTGCATGGTGGTGTCGGCGGTGAGGTCGCCACGCACGGGGAAGACCCGCTGCTCCATCCAGAGCTTTCGCACCCGGTCATACTGCACCTGATCGTTGATGAAGCAGGCGACCTGGCGCGGCGCATAGAGGCGGACGAGCTGCCGAAGGCGTGCGTGGATGACGTAGTTGGAGATCTGCAGGGAGCGAAGGAGCTCCTTCCGCAGGGTCGGGTCTTTCACATCGGTCTCGACGAAGGCCGCGAGCGGTGGGGTGCCGGTGGGCTTGCGGCTCCAGAGGTCAATGAAGGCCTGCGGCGTGGCGGCGTTCGCGAAGGCGATTCCGTAGAGGCGGTGGACCTTCACGACCTCGATGTCGAAGTCCATCGGGATGAGGAGTTCGGGCTGCTGCCAGCCGGCCATGACGTAGAGTTGGTCGGTTCCCACGCCAACCAGGGCGCCGCCGAGGTCGGTGATGCGGTCGCGCCAGAGATGGTGGGCACCCTCGTTGGAGACCCAGTAGTGGGTGTTGCGGGTGGTGGCGGGTGGCGGCGGGTCGTTTCGGATGGCGAGGAGCGGCGCGCGCTGGGCCTCGTTGAGCGGGCCTGCGGGGAGCGCCGCGGGCGAGGCTGGGGGTGGCTCCGCAGCCGGCGGGATGACCTCTGCGACGGGCAGCGCGGGGGGCTGCGGCGCGCCGGAACCTGAGCCACTGTCGGGTACATGGGTGGTCGCTTCGGCTTGGTTCGGCCGAATCTCACCAACGCGGGGGCCGGGAGCACAGGCTGCGGCGAATCCGAATGCAAGCCCCATGGCAACACAAGCTCCTCTCATCCTTAACCTCCCGTAGGTGGCGCAACCTGCGCGCGGGAGATGATTCCAGATTGAAGGGCATCGCGCGAGAAATCGGGGCAACCTGAGCCCAGCCAATTCGCGCCTCCATCAAGAAATGGCTTGGATCTGCGGTTTTCATTTGAATCAACGAGCCGCGCGGCATGCAGCGGCTGGTTCGGGGTGTAAGGAGGACTATGCAGGCAAGCACCCTCTCCACAATTGGGGATGCCAATCGGCTCGAAATCTTCTAGG
>CAIWGR010000628.1 GCA_903912275.1 uncultured delta proteobacterium | reverse complement strand
TCCCCCAGCCGGTCAGCAAGCAGACGCCCCCACTCCACCAGGAATGCGCCACGCTCCGACTCACCCGCCTGCTCGACTGCCAGTTCCAGACACTGTGATGCCACACCCCAGTCCGCACGGCGCATCGACACCGAAAGCAGCAATTCGTGTGCCTTCGGTGACGCCAGCCCAGCGTCGCGTTGCGCCAGCAGGATCTTGCCCGCCTCCGCCAGACGCCCCAGTCGCTCCGACAGCACCTGCGCCAGCTCCAACTCTACGAGCGCGCGCTCCGACTCCGTCCAGGTCAGAGAGGCCTGCGCCTCCAGCGCTGCAGCAAGCGGCGCCCAACGCTCAAACCGCGCATAGATCCCACACAGACGCCGCATCAACGCCGCATCTGCCTGCCCGCTTGCACGCACCGTTTCGATCATGGCAGCCGCACGGAGCGGCTCGTTCAATACCTCGTCGCAAAGCGCCGCAGCATGCGCCCGGAGCCGACCGGATTGCTCCGCATCCGACAGCCCCGATGCCACCGCCTCGAGCATCGAAACCCACGAGCGAACCTCGCCTACAGCGATCGCCAACTCCGTAACCCGCGACAGCCGATCCGGCTCCGTCGCCGTGCGAACAAACGCCTGCGCAGCCCACTGATAACTGCGCCGCGCGTCACCGAGATCACGCTCGCACACGGCTGAAAGTTCGTCGCACAGCACGAGCCCACGCTCCGCCGAAACCAGCGGAACGAGGTCGGCCAGTACATCTGCCCGTCGCTCCACTTCACCCGCCCACTGGTACCGAACTTCCAGCCGGTCGAGCACCACAAGATTGCGTGGCGACCTCTTGCGCCATGCCTCCAACACCTCTCGCTCTGCCTCCGCGTGCGACAGACGATCCGACGCGATCTCCCAGAGCGTCTCGCCAATCTCCTGCACCTGGTCCGAACCGCAGGTCGAAAGCCGCTCCATCAACACCGTTTGCAGCGTCGACCAGCATCCGAACTCGTCACCCAAGTCCAAGAGCATCTGCCATCGGCCGCTACCAGCCGCGCTCGCGATCAAACGCTCGAGCCCCGCCTCACCGGCCTCACCATGACGGGCCGCATCCAGCCACAAACCTTCCGCTGCTCCTCGATCCGAGAGGCGGACGAGTCGGACCTCCGCCTCCTCCATCGCAAGCGCAACCTGCATCTCGCCGTCCACGGCGCCCCGCCGCATGGCCAGTGCCTGCGCCCAGCGCGGCCAGAGCTCTTCCGAAGGCAGGTATCCGGCAAGGAAGGCGAACGACGCGTCGCTCTGCCCCTCCGACTCGCTGAGGAGCGCCTCATGAATCCGCGCAGAGACCTGATCATCCCGCAGCGTCGTCGAGGCGATGGCGGCAGCCTCCTGCAGCAGTTCTACCCGCTCAGCAGCCCCGCTACGCGATGCCTGCCGCTCCAGCAGCTCCACCAGCTTGCCCCATGCGCCGCGTTCCGAAAAGGCTCGGCGAAGCTCCGACATCACCAGCGCATCGCCAGGTTGGAGTTCCAACAGCTGCTCCAACGCTCCAATCGCCTGCAGCGGCTGTCGCAGCCGCTCCGACCAGATCTCAACCACCCACCGAAGCGCCCGCGTCGCCTCCTCGGGACGGGCCGCATGCGACGCATGCTCCATCATCATCGTTACGGCATCGCTCCAGCGACCCGCTGCCGCGAACCGCTCGCCCAGTGCCCACGCTGCATCCACATGTCCGGGCGCGATCTTCAAGATCGACTGCAATGTCTGCGCCACCATGAACGGCAGGTTCAGCCGATCACGATAGACCTCGACCACCGACTCCAGAATCCGCACCTGATCAGACACATCGGTCGCAAGCGCCAGATCATCCTTCAGCACCTCCAGAAGCGTGCTCCAGCGGCCGGTCGTCGTGAGCAACTCCTGCAGTCCCGCGCGAGCTGCCGCATGATGCGGGGTCCGGCGCAGAATCTGCCGCCACACCTCCACCGCTTTGTCGTGCGTCCGCGCATCCATCGCGCTCAGACCCGCGAGTTCCTCGCTCACTTCCAGCCACGACGCCTGCTCAACCGTGACATCGCGCAGACTCTGTAGCGCCGTGACGAGCCGCCGAGGCTCGCCCGCGCGACGCGCCAGCTCCGCAAAAAATCGCAGCGTCGTGACCTCGCGACCATCCAGCAGGCGCACCCGCTTGAACATCCGCTCCGCCGCTTCCATATCGCCAAGCTCGTTCCAGTAGAGGCGGCCCGCGTCGACCATCAGCTCCTTCGCCGACTCCTGCCAGACCAGCGCCTTGACCGCCGACTCGTAGCGCGCCGCCAGCGTCACAAGGTCGCCCGCCTCCCGAAGCCGCTTGGCGAGCGCCTCAAGCACGCCGAGATCATCCGCGCCCGACGCCCAGAGAGCCTCCAGCGCGGCACGGTCGAGACCCTCGAGCGTCGCAGCATCCGTCCTCCGCGCCCGACGCACCGAGGCAACATGCTCACCCGATGCCGCCGACCGCAGCGCGGTTAGCGCCGGGCTCAGCTTCCACTTCAGCTTTGGCTCCGTCTCCACCGGTACCGCTGCATCAGGCCCCGACGCATCCGACGTCACCCGCTCCAATGAGGCGACGACCGTTGCTGCCGGTTGTGCCGAAATCTGTATGGACTGCACCGGCGTCACGACTGCTTCTGCCGGCAGCGCGGCAAGACGTGACTGCAACCGCATCGCCCCGTCGTACGAGGGCGCTAGCTGCACCGCACGCTCAAGGTAGCCTAGCGCCTGCTCCGCACCCGCGCCGCCCTCGAGCGCCGCCTCACCCAAAGCCACGAGCAGCTCCGCCTGCGACTGCGGTTCGGTCGCCGCATGAAGTTCCAACTCCAACAGACGCGTTACCAGCCGCCAGTTCCCTTGACCGACGTAGACCGCCCGTGCACGCGCCAGCGCCGACCGGTTCTTGGGCCACAACTTGAACGCCGCCTGGTACTGGCGAAGCGCCTGTTCAGGTCGCCCCAACTGCATCTCCCAGATCTGCCCAACCGCCTCGAACAGCTGCGAACGCGCCTCGATCGGACGCGCCGACGCCATCGATTCCATGAGCGTGATCAGCCGCGCCCAATCCGCCCGCCCATCCGAGCTGATTCCAGCTCCGAAGGTCTCATAAAGTCCGACAAGATCCTGCCAGCTCCCGCCCGCGACGAAATGCGCTTCGCACAATGCAAAAATGTCTGCCCGGGTCGGCTCAGTGAGGAGTGTCCCCAACGCCTGTTCAAGCTCATTCAACATCGTAACCTCTGCGGCGCGTGCAACTTGATACGCCTGTAACCACTTCGCATCCGGTCGTCACTTTCGCGCAGTCCTTGGCTCCACCAACAATACGACTGCGCACGGCGCACAGGTCATGCCGCCGAATCTACCCCAGCGACCCGCTTCGAACGCGCCTCCGCCACCATTGAACCCACCGCCGGAACAGCCGCCAGAACCTGCACCAGCAGCTGAAGGCCATTCTGGATCAGCCCCATCGCAAGTCCTGCAGCACCGGCCGACGAACCAGGCAGATAGAGCCTCAGCCCCTCCTGCACAAAGTACTGAAAATTCCCCAAAAATCCTGGGCCCGTCGGGATCATGAGACCCACTACCAGCGTGCCCAACAGACCCCACCCCGCATACCACGGAAGCATGAAGCCGAAACCGCGCGCCAACCACCACATCCCGAACGCGTTCGCCGACCAGTAGACCACCGTCAGCAGCAAGAACCACCAGAGGCGACCGCCCCCATACAGCGATCGCACGCCCACCGAGAACGTCTCCATCGTCCCGATCAGGCCGCGAGACAGGTTCGGCGATATCCGGCCGACCGTCTCCGACACAATCCGCTCCGCAAGCCAGCGCTTCCAGGCGAAGAGCGTCAGTCCAATCGTCGCCGATAGGAACACCAACAGACTCACCCAGCCTGCGCTTCGAACCACCTCCGACGCCGCAACAGGCGCGGCCAGCACCGAGAGAAACAGCACCAGCGTGATGATCAGGCCATCGGCTACCCGCTCGACCACCGCAGTACCCAGCCCCGCAGAAAACGGCACCCCAGCCCGCCGCTGCAGCAACAGCGGCCGCACGAACTCACCCAGCCGAAGCGGAAACAGCACGATCGCAGCAAACCCTGCCAATCCCACACCCACGACATCCGCCGTAGGCGCATCCGAAATCCCGCGCACCATCACAACCCAACGCCCCAGCCGCGCGGCGTGAACCACCATAAACGACGCGACGTAGACCCAGAGGTAGCGGCCCTCCACAGCCTGGGCCGACGCCAACGTCGAACGCCAAAGCCCAGCAATACCCGCAGAGCCGCCCGCCTCGGCCGCCATCCCGGAGAGCGTCAACCAGAGAAGCCCCACGCCGATCAGCAGGCTCGCCAGAAACCGCCACACCCACTGGGATCTCATGGCCCGAACTCCAACCGCTCAACGTCAACGCGCATGGTACAACCACGAGCACGATGCAGGGCGCAATCTTCGAAGAGGGGAGGATCGGAGTCGAACCGACGAATGGAGGCTTTGCAGGCCTCTGCCTTACCACTTGGCGACCTCCCCAAGCGGAGCAGACCGTCTAGGAAAGTCACCGCCCTCTCGTCAAGATGACTTGCATCGAGAGACCGCTTTCCTGACCGCCCGCCACCAACATCAGGCAATCGTGATTTCCGATGCCAGGTAGACATCCTGAATCGCGTTCAGAAGCGCCACACCCTCGTTCATCGGCTTCTGGAAGGCCTTGCGACCCGAGATCAGGCCCATGCCGCCGCCTCGCTTGTTGATCACAGCCGTGCGCACCGCCTCCGCGAGATCGTTGCTTCCCGCGGCACCACCCGAATTGATGAGGCCAATGCGGCCCATGTAGCCGTTGGCAACCTGATACCGCACCAGGTCGATCGGGTGGTCCGACGACAACTTCGTGTACATGCGCTCGTCCAGCTTACCGTACGAACTGCCGCCCATGTTCAACGCCTTGAAGCCTCCGTTGTTCTCCGGAAGCTTCTGCTTCACGATGTCCGCCCCGATCGTCGCGCCAAGATGGTTGGCCTGACCCGTCAGGTCGGCCGCGACGTGATAGTCCTTCCCATCCTTCTTGAACGCGCTGTTCCGAAGGTAGCACCAGAGCACCGTCACCATGCCCAGTTCATGCGCACGCGCGAAGGCCTCCGAGACCTCCACGATCTGACGCGTGCTCTCTTCCGAGCCGTAATAAATCGTCGCTCCGACCGCGCAGCAGCCCATGTCAAACGCCTGCTCCACCTGCGCGAACATCACCTGATCAAACTTGTTCGGATAGGTCAGGAGCTCGTTGTGGTTGATCTTCAGCATGAAGGGAATCTTGTGCGCATACTTGCGCGCAACCGAGGCCAGAACG
>CAIWGR010000627.1 GCA_903912275.1 uncultured delta proteobacterium | reverse complement strand
CGACCAACTTCCGGAAGTTTGAGCTCGATGCGGCACTGGAGCCGCTCATCGGCAGGCAGGAGATGACGCCGGACTCGATCCCGGCAGACTTCCGCGACCGTCGGATTCACCGCTGTTGGCGGATAGAGCAGGACCTCTTTCTCCGCGAGATCCTGGACAAGCGCGACCGCGAAATTCGAGCGCAGTTCCGTCCGGCGGAGCGGGACGAGCGGCGCAGACCGTAGGGCGAGGGCAACATGTTTCGAGACCCATCCATCTTTCGCGACGGCCTCTTTGCGGGGCAGGTGGTGCTGGTCACCGGCGGTGGCACTGGCATCGGGCTGGCGATTGCCGGAGAGCTTCGGCAGCTGGGCGCCCATGTGGTGATCGCGAGCCGGACCGCAGAGAAGCTGGCCGCGGGAGCGGCGGCGTTGGCGGGGTTGCCCGGGACGGGCGAGGTGGTGACGCAGGTCTGCAACATCCGCGATCCCGAGTCGGTGGCGGCCTGCGTGGAGGCGGTGCTTGCGCGGTTCGGCCGCGTCGACGGGCTGGTGAACAATGCGGGCGGTCAGTTCCCGTCGCCGGCCGTGATGATCCGCAAGAAGGGGTGGGACGCGGTCATCGAGACCAACCTGACCGGTACCTTCCTGATGAGCCAGGCGGTCGCGGAGCGGGCGATGCTGGCGGCTGGTCGTGGTGCGATTGTGAACATCGTGGCGCAGGTGTCGAATGGCTTTCCGATGATGGCCCACACCAGCGCGGCACGTGCGGGTGTGGAGAACCTGACGAAGACGCTGGCCTTCGAGTGGGCGCAATCGGGTGTGCGTGTGAATGCGGTCGCGCCGGGTGTCATCTTGAGCAGCGGCATCGACTCCTATGCGCCCGAGTTCCGGAAGACCTTCGAGGATAGCATCCCGAGCATCCCTGCGGGCCGGCTCGGCCGCCCGCGCGAGGTGGCGGCGGCGGTTGCCTTCCTGCTCTCTCCGGCCGCGGGCTTCGTGACGGGAACGACGCTGGAGGTGCATGGCGGCGAGCCGCTGTTCGGCAGCGCGGCGGCGGCAAACATGCGAGCATTCTACGCGGGCCGTCCGACGCCGACCTACGAGTAGCGGTGTTCCGGGATACTACCGGATGGCGGTGGCAATGGACGACTGAACGGAGATGTTGTAGTCGACTCCGACCTGGTTGGATGGCCCGCGAAGCGTTGCATGGGTCGGTCTGGCGGGTCCCATAGCCCTTCAGATAGGTGTCAGATGGATAGTTTCAACCTCGGCGCGAGCGGCATCACGGTTTCGCGCATTCTGAGGAACGCTGCGCCTGCGCGACTTTACGAAGAGGCGCTCCGTTACGAGCCCGATACGGCCATTGCTTCGACGGGCGCGCTCGTAGCGCTCTCCGGCAAGAAGACGGGCCGCAGCCCCAAGGACAAGCGGGTCGTGGAGAACGAGGCCTCGGTCAACGACATCTGGTGGGGCAGTGTCAATGTGAAGCTCCCCGACAGCACCTTCGTCATCAACCGCGAGCGGGCTGTCGACTACCTCAACACCCGTTCGCACCTCTATGTGGTGGATGGCTTTGCGGGCTGGGATCCCAAGTACCGCATCAAGGTGCGCATTATCTGCGCCCGCGCCTACCACGCGCTCTTCATGTGGGACATGCTCATCCGCCCCACGGCCGAAGAGCTCGCCGACTTCGGCACCCCTGATTACACCATCATCAATGCTGGTGGCTTCTCCGCCAACGCGCAGACGGCTGGCATGTCGTCCAAGACCAGCATCGCCCTCTCCTTCGAGCGCAAGGAGATGGTCATCCTCGGCACCGAGTATGCCGGCGAGATGAAGAAGGGTGTCTTCACCATCATGAACTACCTCATGCCGAAGCAGGGGGTGCTCTCGATGCACTGCTCCGCGAACGAGAGCAAGGAGGGCACCACCTCGCTCTTCTTTGGCCTCTCGGGCACGGGCAAGACCACGCTCTCGGCCGATCCGGGCCGCCTGCTCATCGGAGACGACGAGCACTGCTGGTCGGATGATGGCATCTTCAACATCGAGGGCGGCTGCTACGCCAAGATGATCAACCTCTCTGCGGAGCAGGAGCCGGAGATCTGGAGCGCGCTCAAGTTCGGCTCGGTGCTCGAGAATGTGATCTACAACCCGCAGACCCGGGTGGTGGACTTTGCCGACACGCGCATCACCGACAACACGCGCGGCGCCTACCCGATCGAGTTCATCGAGAATGCGAAGCTCCCCTGCGTGGGCCCGCACCCGACCAACGTTGTCTTCCTGACCTGCGACGCCTTCGGCGTGCTCCCGCCCGTTGCGCGCCTCAACCCCGCGCAGGCGATGTACCACTTCATCAGCGGCTACACCGCGAAGGTGGCCGGCACGGAGGAGGGCGTTACCGACCCCGAGGCGACCTTCTCGGCCTGCTTCGGCGCGCCGTTCCTCGTCTGGCACCCGACCAAGTATGCCGAGATGCTCGCCGAGAAGCTGCGGCATCACAACGCGCCCACCTGGCTGGTCAACACCGGCTGGTCGGGCGGTGGTCATGGCGTGGGCTCGCGCATGAAGCTCAAGTACACGCGGGCCATCATCGACGCGATCCACAACGGTTCGCTGCTGCATGCCCCGACGGAGACCGACCCGGTCTTCGGCCTCGAGGTCCCCACGATCTGTGAAGGTGTGCCGTCGGAGATTCTCATCCCGCGCAACACCTGGAGCGACAAGGCGGCCTACGACCGTCAGGCCAACAAGGTGGGCGCGCTCTTCCGGAAGAACTTTGAGAAGTATGCCGACAAGGCGAGCGCCGAGGTGCTCGCAGCTGCGCCGAAGGGCGAGGCGGTCGAAGGGCTCGTGCTCAAGGAAGAGGGCTAGTCTCCGCTTCTGCGGTGTTGCAGTTCGGGCCTCGGCGATTGCCGGGGCCCGCTGCGTTTTGGCCCCGCTCCGGTCAGGGGAGCGGAGGCTCAGGCGTCATGGGTCCGAGGCCGCCCATCAAGGCGCGCTGCGCCTCGGTGACGGTGCGTGCGGCGGCAATCTCTCCGAGCGTGGTGGCGCCGGCGGTCGGGGTGCGTGCGTAGGTGGTGTAGTCTACGGTGTAGAGGCCGAAGCGGGGGCCGAAGCCCTCAGCCCACTCGAAGTTATCGGTGAGGCTCCAGTGGTAGTAGCCGCGTACGTCTGCGCCGTCGGTGATGGCGCGGTGGATCTGCTCGAGCGAGCGGGTCACATGCTCGGCACGGCGCTGGCCTTCGTGCGTTGCGAGGCCCGACTCGGAGACGAGGAGCGGGAGGTTGGGCCAGCGTCGGGAGGCAGCGACGAGGAGGTCGTAGAGGCCCGGCTCCCAGAAGGCGTAGCGCATCTCGGGTACCCAGTGGGTGTTGTCTTCCGGTCGGATGCAGGAGCCGAAATCGATGGGCGGATAGCAGGGGGTGAGGCCGAGCTGCCGGATGGCCTGCGTGCGGGCCGTGACGCCGCCGCTGAAGTAGTACTGCAGGCCGAGCCAATCGAGCTTGCCCTGCCACTCGGGGAGCTGCTCGTCGAAGGTGCCGTCGAGGTCGCTGTCGAAGCCGCCCTCGTAGACCGCCTTGGCGAAGAAGATGTTGTAGGCGTAGTCCATGCGAGCCGCGGCCGCGATGTCGGCAGGGTCGGTGCTGGGCTGGTTGTTCCGGGCGGGCTGCCAAGCGATGACCGAGAGGGTCAGGCCGACCGAGGCGGCGATGCCGTCGCCGTCTGCGTCGATGGTGTCGTTGGCCTTGATGGCGTTGTAGATGGCGACGTGGGCCGCAGCGAAGTTGCGGTAGGTGGCAACGAGGCGGGTCCAGTCGGAGAGCAGGAAGGACTGGCCGGGCGGGAAGACGCCGAAGCCGTAGCTGGCGAGGATGTAGTTGAAGGGCTCGTTGAGGGTGGCCCAGTTGTCGACCTTTCCACCGTAGCGCTGCGCCAGGAGTGCGGCATGCTCGGCGAGTTCGGCGATGAGCTCGGAGGCGTCGGGGCTCGACCAGCCGCAGAGGTTGGTGTCGGAGGGTCCGTTCGTGCAGCCTGCATCGCGCGGGTCGTGCGCCCAGGTGGGCTGCGAGAAGTGGAACACCGTCACATTGGGCCGGATGTTGGCCGCAAGCAGACCATCGAGAAGCTGGTCGTAGTGAACGAGCGCCTCTTCGGAGATGGTATCGCGGGCGGGCTCGATGCGGGCCCACTCCATGCTGAAGCGGTAGTCGTCGAGTTGCATCTGCTGGAGCAGGGCGATGTCGTCGTTGGCCTTGCTGTAGCCCCGCACCGCATCGCCGACGAAGGTGCCCTTGCCGAGCCCGCCGGAGCCCTCCGGGGCCGTCCAGGTGAACCAGTCGGTGGCGGGGTTCTGGTCTTCGATCTGGGTCGCTGCTGTTGCGGCGCCGAAGGCGAAGGAGCCACGGCCTGCGGCGCCCGTGAGGCTTCCGCGGGCTCCGAAGGTCAGAGGCCCTGGCGGCGGGAGCTGGGGCGCCTCGGCGCTGCCCTCTCCGCTCCCGCTGCCATCCGTCGAGGTGTCACCGCTTGCTGCCGCGCTGCCGTCGGACGAGGTGTCTGCGGCCGAGCCGTCTGCGGCGTTGCCCGGCTGCTCCTTCGTTGCGTCAGAGCAGGCGGAGAGCAGGGCGAGGCAGAGGAGAGGGAGGCGTCGGAGCATGGTGGACCGTGGGGGTTGGGCCAAGGCGGAGCTAAAGCGGCGTACAGAGGAAGGCACCTAAGGGTCCGAGCCCCGCGGCGTCCGAGCAGACTGTAGTCCCCGTGCAATTGTAGCAAGTCTCGCCGGAGCGGCACTGCGACGACGAGGAGCAGCCCGAGCAGTTGCTTCGGCCTCCGAGAAGGCTGGCTTGGCAGGTGGTCCCGGCGGGGCAGGCGGCGTTGAAGATGTCAGTTCCACCCGCGGCGGGATTACAGGTGGAGAGGGTGAAGCAGCTGTTGGTGTTGAGGTCGCAGGCGGCGCCGGTGCCGGTACCGCCGAGCGCGACCGCCTCGTTCACACACTGGGTGTCGTTCGTGCATCCCGCGGGGCCGCCGCCGATGCAGGTGCCTCCGCTGCAGCTCTGGCCGCCGCCGCAGTCGCCGTCAGAGAAGCAGGCGACGCAGGCACATGCCACACTGTCGAGCAGCGGTGCGCCGGCGGGGCAGTCGGCTTCGGTGAGCGCGCAGGCGGGTGCGACACAGGTCGTGGTTGCGTCGTCGCAGACCTGTCCTGTGAGCTCGCAGTTGGTGCGGCGCTGGACGGCGCTGTAGTCGCAGGTGCCGCCGACGCAGGCACCGCCGCTACGGAAGCTGACGCGCACATTGCCGTCGCAGCTGGTTGGCAGCGCGGGGCAGTCGAGGCCTGTGGAGCAGCGACCGGCGGTAGAGACGCATGCGCCGGCGGTGCAGATTTCGGTTGCGGTGCAGGTGTCGACGAGCGTGGTTGCGGTGCCTCCAGCGTTGCAGCGGTAGGCGTCGCCGCCCGTGCACAGCAGGGCGTTCGGCGTGCAGATGAGGGGCGCCTGACAGACGCCGGCCGAGCAGGTGCCGCCACCCGCGCAGGCAATGTAGTCCTCGCTGAGCCCGTCAGCCGCGCAGACTGCGCGGGTCCGGCTGTCGAAGCAGGAGCTGGTGCCCGGCGCGCAGATCTGTGTCTCGCAGGCAGCGCCTGTGGCGGTCGCGGAGCAGAGGGTTCCCGTGGGGCAGGCGCTGCGGTCGAAAGCGGAGCCGTCGGCGCGACAGAGGAGGAGGTTGTTGCCCTCGCAGGCTGAGGCGAAGGGGCTGCAGATTTGCGGTACGATGGCGACGCAGGCGCCGGCCTGGCAGCGCTGGCCGCCAGGGCAGTCGATGTCGGTGTCGCAGCCGGCAACGCAGCTCCCCGAGGCGAGGTCGCAGCGCTGGCCGGGCTCGCAGTCGGCGTTCTGGTCGCAGACGAAGCGACAGGTGCTGTCGACGCAACTCTCGGCGGCGGCGCAGTCGGTAGCGGTCACGCAGCCGACGCAGATGCGGGCATCGGGGTCGCAGATGGTGAGGAGCCCCGTGCAGGGGTCGG